>SVRF01000011.1 GCA_015064945.1 Oscillospiraceae bacterium
GCGAGTGTGGTGAGAAATTTGATGAAACTGAGCACAGCTTCTCTGAAGAATGGTCTGCTGACGGAGAAAAGCATTGGTATGAATGTGAATGCGGTGAAACTACCGGCGAAGCTCCCCATGATCCCTCCGACGAGTGGGTAACTGATGAAAACAGCCACTGGCATGAATGCGAATGCGGTGAAAAGTTTGACGAAGCGCCTCATAATCCTTCCGACGAATGGTCTACTGACGACGATAACCACTGGCATGAATGTGAGTGCGGTGAAAGAACAGACGAAGGTGAACACAGCTTTACAGAAGAGCACAACGACGGTACAAATCGCTGGTTTGAATGCAAATGTGGTGTGAAATCCATCGAGGAATCCGGCAGTGACTCCAGCGAAGACTCAAGTGAAGACTCAAGTGAAGACTTCAGCGAAGACACAAGTGAAGACTCCGGCGATGACTCCGGCGATGACTCCGGCGAAGACACAAGTGAAGACTCCGGCGATGACTCCGGCGAAGACTCAAGCGATGACTCCGGCGAAGACACAAGTGAAGACTCAAGTGAAGACTTCAGCGAGGACTCCGGCGAAGACTCAAGTGAAGACTTCAGCGAGGACTCCGGCGAAGACTCAAGTGAAGAGTCCGGCGAGGAATCGGTTGATGAGTCTATTGAAAGCTCTGACGAAGAATCTACGGAAGAATCCGATGCAGAAACCGATAACGAATCCAACGGTGGTACTGAGGACAACACCCCTGCAACAGGCGACCGTGCAAATTACGTATGGTATTTGTACATATTGTTGTCTATCTGTGGTGTGCTTGCGATTATAAAACCTCGTTTCGCTTTCCGTAGCAAATAACAGCACAACCCCTTGGTTCATTAAAGTTTAAATAACAATTCGGACACATCATTTTGTAATGTATTTACATGATGTGTCCAATTTTTTGTTGTAAATTTTGCAGACTTGTGTTAAAATATAGAAAATCATGGAAATACGGGGGTAAAACTATGCTGAACGAAGCCCAAATGAAAAAGAGCGCAAAAGAATTTGCTGAGTATTGGAAAGACAAAGGATACGAAAAAGGAGAAAGCCAACCCTTTTGGCTTTCCTTGTTGCGCGATATTTTTGGCGTAGAGCACCCCGAACAATATATCGCCTTTGAAGACCAAGTGAAGCTTGACCATACAAGCTTTATCGACGGTTATATCAGAGCCACCCACGTGCTTATAGAACAAAAGGGGGCAAATAAAGACTTAAGAAAGCCCATCAAGCAATCAGACGGAAGCCTTTTAACCCCGTTCCAACAGGCAAAGCGTTATTCGGCAGAGCTTCCCTATTCTGAACGCCCCCGTTGGATAATAACCTGTAATTTTCAAGAGTTTTTGATATACGATATGGAAAAGCCCAACGGAGAGCCGGAAAGCATTTTGCTTAAGGATTTTGGCAAAGAGTATTATCGCCTTCAGTTCCTTGTTGAAGAAAAGAGCGAGCTTATCCACCGTGAGGAGCAAATATCCATAAAAGCCGGTGATATTGTCGGCAAGCTTTATGATGCCATCTTAAAGCAATATATTAACCCCGAAAGTGAGGAGACCTTGCGTAGCCTTAATATGCTTTGCGTGCGCCTTGTGTTCTGCCTTTACGCAGAGGACGCAGGCATTTTTGGCGACCATCTAAAATTCCATAACTACATAAAAGGCTTTGCGGTAAAGGATGTACGCCGTGCGCTTATCGACCTTTTCCGTGTTCTTGATACAAAAACAGAAGACCGCGACCCGTATATGGATGCTGACCTTGCTTCTTTCCCTTATGTAAACGGCGGTCTGTTTGCTGATGAAAATATTGAGATACCTAACTTTACCGATGAAATAATTGATATAATACTACGCAAAGCAAGTGAGGACTTTGATTGGTCAGAGATAAGCCCCACTATTTTCGGTGCGGTTTTTGAAAGCACCTTAAACCCCGAAACACGCCGTTCCGGTGGTATGCACTATACCTCTATCGAAAATATACACAAGGTTATTGACCCCTTGTTCCTTGACGAGCTACGCGCAGAGCTTGAAGAAATAAAGGCTGTAAAGGTAACAAAAACACGCAACGACAAAGCCGATGCTTTCCGTGAAAAGCTGTCAAAACTTGTTTTCTTTGACCCTGCTTGCGGTTCGGGCAACTTCTTGACCCAAACATATATAGAACTTAGAAAATTGGAAAACGAAGCTCTTACCCTTGTTTTCGGAACACAAACATCTATGGATGCGTTAGACGATACCATAAAGGTGTCAATAGGTCAGTTTTACGGTATAGAGATAAACGACTTTGCCGTAACCGTAGCTAAAACCGCCCTTTGGATAGCCGAAAGCCAAATGCTTATCAAAACAAAAGAGCTTTTACCCTACATCAAAGACGATTTTTTACCTTTGGTTTCTTATGCCAATATTGTAGAGGGTAACGCCCTCCGTATTGATTGGGAAACAGTCGTGCCAAAAGAAAAGCTGAATTATATTATGGGCAATCCGCCTTTTGTAGCAAATACAGGTAGAATTTCAGCAGAACAATCTCATTCAAAGAAAATGATGTCTAACTCACAATCTGACGATAGATTAGTTTTGTTTGGTAAAGATGGCGGTGTATTAGATTATGTAGCATGTTGGTACAAAAAATCTGCTAATTTAATGAAAAACACACACATTAAGACAGCTTTTGTTTCCACAGACTCAATAACGCAAGGGCAACAAGTAGAACCATTATGGAAAGAATTGTTAAACGAAGGTTTAATAATAAACTTTGCTCATACATCTTTTCGTTGGAAAAACGAATCTGGTAACAAAGCGGCTGTTGTATTCGTAGTAATTATTGGTATTTCTTACTTAGATTCCAAAAGATACATTTACAACGGCGAAAGAGTAAAAGAAGCTCAAAACATTAATGCGTATTTGATGGATGCGCCAAATGTTATCGTGGGAAACAGAAGCAAACCGCTTTGTAATGTTCCTTCAATGAAAAGCGGAGGAAAACCTGTTGAGGGTGGATATTTAATATTTACCGACGAAGAAAAAGAAGATTTTATTAAAAAAGAGCCACGCTCAAGCAAATACTTCCGTAGATTTACAAGTGGTGAAACTTACATATACAATAAAATGAAATGGTGTCTATGGCTAACAGATATTACTCCTCGTGAAATAAATGAAATGCCAGAAATTAAAAACAGAATACGAAAAGTAAAAGAATTTAGACTAAATAGTTCCAAAGAAGCTACAAAAAAGGCAGCGGATTTTCCACATAGATTTATGGAAATAAAGCAACCAACAACCGACTATTTAATAATACCGCTTACAACATCGAGAAATAGACGATATATTCCTATTGGATACTTACCAAAAGATGTTATCGCAAACAATGGAGCATCGTTCGTGCCCAATGCAACACTATACCACTTTGGTGTATTAACTTCAAATGTTCATATGGCGTGGATGCGTACTGTTTGCGGTTATTTTGGTCCAAGTTACAGGTACTCCAATACTATTGTTTACAACAACTTCCCGTGGTGCTATCCAACAGACGAACAAAAGGCAAAGATAGAGCAGACCGCACAGGCGATTCTTGATGCGCGCGCTCTCTACCCCGATTGTTCTCTTGCCGACCTTTACGACGAGCTTACAATGCCCCCCGAACTACGCAAGGCGCACCAAGCCAACGACAAAGCAGTAATGCAAGCCTACGGCTTTTGGGGCAAACTCAACACCGAAAGCGAATGCGTAGCCGAGCTTATGAAAATGTACCAAGAGCTAACAAACAAGTAATATTGAGAGGAAACTATGACATCAAAGATATCATACATATTTAAGCGCAAAGAAAGCAAAAACGATAAAGCCAACACGAACAAACGCCCCCAAAACAACGACGGAAAGATCGTGTTATCTACGTGGACTATAAAAAATACAATATTGGCGCATTTTGGGTTATCTGAAAAACAATGTGATATCGAAGATTTAGGGGTGATTTTTAATATTTCGGTTATTGATAAACAATCCGATTTATTCGGAATTGATATAGTGATTCATCAAACTACCGATATTATGTTTTTAGATGTTTCAATAGATGGCGAAGAATCTCATAATATCGAAGTTTTAGAATTGTTTGATTCAATATTATTAACCCCGAAAACTATATACACATTTCTCAAAGTGGAAGTATCTTTATACAAAGGGTATGACATTATAAAGACTTATGACGATGTATCCTCATACTATTGCAAGCTAATATATCCAAAATTGGACGAATTCGATAGAAAGATACGTTTGATTATGTATAATACATATTTTATTGTATTTGGCGCAGATTTTCCGCAGAAGTTTAATTTTTTTATCAATTCAAAAGGCAAATTAAATAAAAGAAGAATAGAAAAAAGGAAAGGGGATGAAATCTTTTCAGACTACATATTTTATGAATATGACTACACACAACTAATTGAAATTTTATTTGAAGATAAAAGAACCGCACCAAAAGGAGAAGAACCAAAATCAGATTGGGATTTATACTTTTCTAATAAAATTCCTTTGCTTAATCTTGAAGTCGATATAGAAAAGTTAAAAGGATATAGAAATAAAATTTCACACTGCAAAATATTAACAAAAAGCGACTATGTAGAAGCAAAAGACTTACTTAGCAAGTATTGTGTAGCATTTGAAAAAGCTATAAAGCTTACTTATACAAAAGATTTCTTTTCAAAATTTCGTAGCGACTTTGAAAATACATTAAAACGAATGACCGAACTGTTAGAAACAATAGCAAGCTATATAATTTAACCTTTCCCCCTCTCCAAAAGAGAGGGGATTTTTCTTTGCATTCCCTATATATTGCGCCGATTGTTTTTGCAAAGTGATATTTTCAATTGACAAAACCATATTCTTTTGTTATAATTAACAACAATAACTAAAAGGAGATATAATTTATGTGCAGTTTGTTGAAAAAGATTTTTTGCCTTACGCTTGCTGCAGGGCTTAGCCTTAGCTGTTTTGCCGCCTGCGGCAAAGAAGAAACCGCTGACAGCAAGGACGATGCAAGCAAGGTAGAACAAAGCAAAGCTGAGGAAAATAATAGCGAAGAAAGCTCTGTTATATCCGAAAACGAAAGCATTGATGCTGATACTACAGAAGAGTCCTCTGCTTCTGAGGACTCCGAAGCCAGACCTCATCGCCCCGACAGACCCGATCGCCCCAACAGACCGCAAAACGGCGGTAACAGACTGCCTGAGGACAGCGACATTAAAGCTGACCCTATAGACAGTTATTTTGACAACTCGGTATTTATCGGCTACTCCATAATGATGCATTTCGGCAGATACATAGGCGAATGGCGCACAGAGGTTGATCCCGGTATGCTTGGCACTGCACAATTCTGCGCAGGCGTCAGCGTGGGCTTTACCGTTGACCGCATACAGACCCCGGATATGCCCGACACTTCTCTTCCTTTGTACCAAGGACAGGCGTATAACTTTGCCGACCTGCCTGCGGCAACGGGCTGTGACACCCTTTATATAGGGCTCTCCGGCTACAGCGACCTTAAGCGTGCTATGGCAAGCGAAACCTGTGTTATTTCCGCATACAACGAGGCTGTAATGGGCATCGAACGCATAAAGGCGAAGAACCCCGACCTTAAAATCGTTATCCTCTCCTGCACATACAATACCGAAATTTTTGAGGGGTTGACCAGAGAGAGATGTACCAACGCGCAGGTGCTTGAATACAACAATCTTGTGCTTGATTACTGCACACAGAACGGCATTGACTTTATAGACGTATCCACAGTGCTTACCGATAAAAACGGTTTGCTTAACGAAGACCTCAGCAACGACGGCGAATACCACTTGCTTAAGAACACCTATTTCTATTGGCTTGAAGCTCTTAGAGATTACGCAGAACAGAAGCAAGCAGGCACATGGCAGAATATGGAAGATATGCCTACCCTGCCCGCATTTTAAATTTATAACAAAAATCAGCTCCGACAGTCTTTAAAGCTTGTCGGAGCTTTATTTATATTTCTAAAACTGTACCCGCCGAAATGTAACTTAACCTGTCCCCCATTATGCTCTTTAAATATTCATACTGGGGCACGCCCGTGCAATGACAGGTATAAAAGTCAGCACCGATACTCAGAAGCGCTCTTGCGGCACCCTCAAGCCGTGCCGCACCGTCTCCCTCGGTTTCTGTTTTTGAAAAATGAAAGCCGCCTATAAAAACATCGGGCTTCAGCAACCTTGCGATATTGACCGCACCTTTGTGAGAGCAACCGCTGAATACCACACGTCTGCCCTGCTCCTCTATTATAAGATACTGCTCGTGAAGAAAATCATCAGGTTGTTTTGAGCCACCCAGGCAAACCGTAAGCCCTGCGCTTTCTATATCCTTCGTGCTTATCTGTCCGTTAAGGCACACAAGGCTTATTCCTTCGCCTAAACAC
The DNA here is from genome assembly GCA_015064945.1 of Oscillospiraceae bacterium. Lineage (GTDB taxonomy): Bacteria > Bacillota > Clostridia > Oscillospirales > CAG-382 > SIG636. The sequence goes on from SVRF01000011.1 coordinate 6,450, forward strand.
AAACTTTCTTCATCAACATGGATAAGGCGAGGGTTAGACATCAAAGCTTTGTCAAGCCCGATATATTTATCCGCAGCGTTGTAATAATCCCCGAAAGCGAAGGGGCTTAAATACAGCGGCGCTTTTGAGTTAAGACTTAAAAACTTACTTATACCGCCGCCGTGGTCGTAATGTCCGTGGGAAAGGATGCATATATCAACATCAGACAGTTCAACGCCCAACGCAGCAGCGTTTTTTGCAAACAAATCGCTTTGCCCCATATCAAACAGGATATTTTTTTGTTCAGTCTGTATATACAGACTTAAGCCATGCTCTGCCGAACAGCGCGGGGTTTGACTTGTGTTTTCGCTTAACACCGTTATGCGCATAAATTATTCACCGCCTTTTATGTATTTTAACACAGCTTTTTTAAAAAGGCAAGGGTGTCGAATTTTGTATTTAAGTTTTTCTTGACATTTTTTGTCAAAAGCTTTATAATTATGTCAAGAAAGGAGAGATAAGAATGAAGCAGATAATAAGACAGATAGACGAAACGGGACGTATTGTTTTACCCAAGCCTTTCAGGGAAATTTTGGGCGTTAACCTTAAGGACAACTTGGTTATGTCATTAGGAGAAAATGAGATCATACTTAGAAAAGCAGGCACGGAATGCACCCTTTGCGGCGGCGAAGGTATTGTTGAATACAGAGGTATTTTACTGTGCAAAAACTGTGTTGACGATATTGCAACAAGGGCAAAAGACTAAACATACAACCAAAGGCGGAGGCCGTTTTCACGGCTTCCGTTTTTTATTTAACCTGTTACGAAATTTGTTGCTTTATGGGAGAAAACGTGTTATAGTAATTGTAAGAGGAGACCGATACTATGACCAAAACTTTTAAATATATAATATCTTTTATACTTTGCGTTGCTTTGCTTGTTCCCATTGCGCCGCCCCAAAAGGCAAGCGCCTATGTTTATACAGACGGGTTTGTTACGGTTGGCGACGTTACCTTCCCTTTTGCAGAATATATGCCCGGTGATTATTTCTCTAAAAACGGCAGGGCGTGCACCTGTCACGACAACGCTTCCATAAATTGCGTTGCATCGGGAGAATATTGTAACTGCCTGCGATTTGTAAACATAGACGGCACGGAGCTTGATCTGCTTGCCGTGCAATGTATAGGCTTTGCCAGATATACCTTTTACAGGCTTTTCGGATTCATCGATGCAGACCACAACAGCCATCTGTTTTACAACGCCGGCACAATAGAAGCAGGAAACGTTACCGAGCAAAGCGTTAAACAGCTTATTGCACACCTAAAGCCCGGTGCCCACATCCGCTATAAATTAGCCTATACACAACACTCGGTTATATTGCTAAGCCAAAACAGCGAGGGTTTTACCGTTTATCAAGCCAATGCGGGCGGCAACGGTATAGAAAGCAGTCCTTGTGTTGTTTCCACCAAAACCTTTACCTGGCAACAGTTTGCGCAAACGGCTTACAGGGGCATTGTTTTTGCCCATATGCCCGTAAATTATCCCACCGATTTGGGATTTTCGGATAATCCTTACGGCGACGAAATACCTACCGGTACATATATCACCACCGATAATCTTAATTTGAGAAGCGGTGCAGGTACGGAATATGAGTCGCTTACGGTTATACCCAAGGATACCTATTTGCTGATTGACGAGATTTCTTCCAATTGGGGGCACGTTATTTACGAAGAGTTTGAAGGCTTTGTTTCTTTAGGCTTTGTCAGCTATGTGGAACTGCTTACCCCCAAAAAAGACAGCGGACTTACGGTTGAGAACGGTTACATATTCGGCATACCTACAGGCACAACACCCATGAGCCTTAACAATGCATTTATGAACGATATCGTTAATTTCAGTTGCGGTGGCAGCGAGTACATCGGCACAGGTGTTTACATCGACGCCATTGTGGGAGACTACCCCATATCCCGTGGGGCGGTTGTTATTTACGGTGACATTAACGGCGATGGCTTGATATCAAGCGTAGATTGTGTAAAGCTTAAAGCCTCACTTAAGGGTGATGAGGCTTTGACCGGCGCATTTGCCGTTGCGGCGGATATGGACGGAAACGGTCTTTACACCACGTCGGATTACAAACGTTTACAGCTGTTTTTGGCTTCTCCTCCCACAACGGATAACGATCCGGAGGAGAGTCAAGATGCTTCAGGAGAGGAGCAGGAAAGCTCAACCGAAACAGAGGAAAGCGAAGCACAAAATCTTTCTGAAAACCAATAGATCAAGGGGGATGCTTTTGCATCCTCTTTTTTTACAGAAAAGCTTATAAATTGCGCAAAAGCATTGACTTAACGGCGTAAAAGTAGTATAATAAAATACGCATAATTATGCATAAACGCTATTACGAATTCAAGGGCGGTACATATATGATTTACCCATTTATAAAAAGGTTTTTTGATGTTTTATTTTCCGCAGTCCTTATTATAATACTTGCCCTTCCAATGCTTATAATCGGCTTGTGTATAATTGTCGAATCCCGTGGAGGTGCTCTTTTTAAGCAAGAGCGTTTGGGAAAGAACGCAAAGGTGTTTAAGATATACAAATTTCGGTCTATGTGCGTAGGCGCCGAAAGCAAAGGAAGCGGTGTATATTCCGCAAGCGGCGATCCAAGGGTTACAAAAATCGGCAGGATTATCAGAGCTACAAGTCTTGACGAGCTACCTCAACTTTTCAACATATTTTTAGGACAGATGAGCTTTATCGGTCCGCGACCGGTGCTTACCTACCACCCTTGGCCTTTGGACGAATACACCAAGGAACAAAAAAAGCGTTTTAATGTACGGCCGGGCATAACGGGGCTTGCGCAAATTAACGGAAGAAAGAATACTCCTTGGGTGACACGTATAAGATATGATTTAAAATATGTTAATGAACAATCTTTGGTTACCGACATAAAAATAGCCTTTCAGACGGTTGCAAAGGTCTTTAAAAGCGAGAGCAACTTATCGGAAACAGATGAGAACGGCAAAGCGATACCCACCAATATAAATACTGAAAAAGAGGTATTAATAGCTGATGGCAATAAAATTGATGTACATAACTAACAGCCCGTTGGTAGCAATAACGGCAGATAAGTGCGGAGTTGACCGTATCTTTTTGGATTTGGAAATAGTAGGCAAAGCCGAAAGACAAGCAAACAGGGATACGGTTATTTCCTGCCACGATATAGAGGACATCAATAAAATCAAACCTCTTTTAAAGAAAGCTGAACTTATTGTAAGAACCAATCCTATACACGAAGGCTCGGCTTTGGAGCTTGCCGCCGTTAGGGAAAGCGGTGCTGATATTGCTATGCTTCCCTATTTTTCCACCGCAAAAGAGGCAGAAACCTTTATATCCGCCATTGACGGTAAAAAGAAGACTTGTTTGCTGTTTGAGACGCCCGGCTCGGTGGAAAATGCAGAGGAAATTTTAAGTGTGGGCGGAATTGACGAGGTTTTTGTAGGGCTTAACGACTTGCACATCGGCTACAAAATGAAGTTTTTATTTGAGCTTCTTGCCAACGGCACCGTGGACAAGCTTTGTGCATTATTTGCTAAAAAAGGCATACCTTACGGCTTTGGCGGTATAGCCAGATTAAATCAAGGTACATTGTCGGCAAAACAGATATTGGGCGAGCATTACAGACTTGGGTCTGAATGCGTTATTCTCTCCAGAAGCTTTTGTAACACCAAACTTGTTACTGATACTAAGGAATTTGAAAGTGTTTTTGAAAGCGGAGTAAAAGAGATAAGAGACTATGAAGCCTTTTTGTCCACCGCCGACCAAACATTTTTTGAAAACAACAGAGCACAACTGAAGAAGCGTGTTGAAGAAATAGCAAGCGCCCAATAAGAGGTGTAATTATGGCAAAGAAGTTTTTGTTGATATCGCCGAAAAACCGTCCTACATACAACTTCAGAGGCGACCTTCTTAAAGCAATCGCCGAAAAAGGATATGAGGTAGTTGCAACGGGGCCCGACAAGGAAAATGTAGACAAAATAGAAGCTTTGGGCGTTAGGCATATCGTTGTACCCCTATCCCGCAACGGTACAAGTATAAAAAGCGATATTCAATATTATAGAGCGCTTTTAAAGGTAATTAAGGAAGAAAAGCCCGATATTACCTTAGGGTACACGGTAAAGCCATCCATATACGGGGCATTGGCGGCAAGGAAAGCAGGAGTTAAGGGCGTTTATTCCATGATAGCGGGGTTAGGTTACACCTTCACATCCAAGACTTTCAAGGCAAAGTTGCTGCACAAAATTGTACGTTTTTTATATAAGCGTGGGCTTAAAAAGACAGACGGAGTATTTTTCCAGAACCCCGATGATATGGCGGAATTCGTTAGTACAAAGCTTGTGAAGGCAGAAAAATGCACAGTTGTCAACGGCAGCGGTGTCAATATGAGCCGCTATACCCCTACCCCTTACCCCGAAAAGCTTACGTTTTTTATGTTGGCAAGGGTTATGTACTGCAAAGGCGCTATGGAGTATCTACAGGCGGCAGAAGCAGTAAAAAAAGCACATCCCCAAGTGCGATTTATGCTTTTGGGTGCAGTTGAGAACATACAGGACTCTGTGCCCAAGGAAACCGTAGAAGATTATGTCAACCGCGGCGTTATAGAGTATTTCGGTGAAACCTTGGATGTACGCCCCTATTTTGACCAATGCTCTGTATACGTTTTGCCATCCTACAGGGAGGGGACTCCACGCACTGTGCTTGAAGCTATGAGTATGGCACGTCCTGTTATAACAAGCGATGCGCCCGGTTGCCGCCAAACGGTTGAAGACGGCGTTAACGGCTATTTAGTACCCGTAAAAGACCCTAAAGCTTTGGAAGAAGCTATGCTTAAATTTGTTAAAGACCCGTCCTTGGTTGAAAAGATGGGCAAGGAAAGCCTAAGGCTTTGCAGTGAAAAATTCGAAGTCGGCAAGGTCAACGGCAAAATGCTTAAGGTAATGAAAATATAATACCGAGAGGTCAAGTATGAAACTGTATGAAAATTTATTGCGAGGAATAGATAAACTGTCTCTTATAGGTTTAGGCTATGTGGGTATGCCCATAGCTGTTGCTTTTGCAAAAAGCTTAAAAGTTATAGGCTTTGACGTAAATGCCGAAAAAATTGCAAAATACAAGGCAGGTGTCGACCCAACCCGCGAGGTCGGTGACGAAGCGATTAAAAATTGCGGTGTAGACTTTACCTGCGATGAAAAGCGACTTAAAGAAGCGAAGTTTCATATTGTAGCCGTGCCCACTCCCATAAACAGCGATAAAACTCCGGATCTAAACCCTGTTGTAAGCGCAACAAAGATTTTGGGGCGCAACCTTACGAAAGGCTCTGTTGTAGTTTATGAGTCTACCGTATATCCCGGTGTCACCGAAGACGTGTGCGTGCCCGTTTTGGAAGCGGAAAGCGGACTTAAATGGGGAGAAGATTTTTTTGTTGGCTATTCTCCCGAAAGGATCAATCCCGGTGATAAGGAGCACAGACTTGATACCATAATAAAAATTGTTTCCGCCGATACACCTGACACACTTGACGTTGTTGCGGCCGTGTACGCTTTGGTGGCAAAAGCAGGCGTCTACAGAGCGGAAAGCATAAAGGTGGCAGAAGCCGCAAAGGTTATAGAAAACAGCCAGCGCGATATAAACATTGCCTTTATGAACGAGCTTTCTATGATCTTTGACCGCTTAGGTATAGATACTAAGGCGGTTCTTGCTGCAGCGGGAACCAAATGGAATTTTCTTAATTTTAAGCCCGGTCTTGTTGGTGGACACTGCATAGGCGTTGACCCCTATTATCTCACGTACAAAGCAGAGCAGATCGGTTATCACAGCCGCATCATCCTTGCAGGCAGACAGATAAACGACGGGATGGGGAACTATATTGCAGGGACACTTATAAAAAAGCTCATTGCCGCAGATGTGCCCGTAAAGCACGCAAGGGTGGCGTTGCTTGGCTTTACCTTTAAGGAGAATTGTCCCGACACAAGGAACACCCGAGTTATAGATATAATTAATGAGCTTGAAGAGTACGGCATTGAGCCCTTGATATACGACCCCGTTGCGGATAAAGATGAAGCCGTACGAGAATATGGCATAAGCTTTTGCGGCGAAGAAGAACTTAAGGAACTGGATGCGGTTGTAATAGCGGTTGCCCATAAAGAATTTGATAACTTCACTCCCGAAACGATACTTCAGATGTACAGAAGCGGCAAAGTGCTGTTTGACATTAAGGGCGTGCTTAACAAAACAAAATGCGAAGATGCAGGACTTTTGTATTGGAGGCTTTAAGCTTTGAATTTTGATAAAAACACCTTGTTCTTGGTAACCGGCGGCGCAGGCTTTATTGGCAGTAATCTTTGCGAATCCATACTTGATATGGGGTGCCGTGTGCGTTGCCTTGATAATCTTTCCACGGGAAAACAAGAGAATGTTGATATGTTCGCAGGTAATGCAGACTATGAGTTTGTGCTTGGTGATATCAGGGATTATGACACCTGCGTTAAGGTATGTACCGGCGTGGATTATGTTTTGCATCAGGCTGCTTGGGGCAGTGTGCCAAGAAGTATCGCTATGCCATTGCTTTATGAAGAGATAAATATCAAAGGCACTCTTAATATGCTGGAAGCGGCAAGGCAAACAGGCGTTAAGACCTTTGTTTATGCATCCAGCTCCAGCGTTTACGGTGACTCACCTATCTTGCCCAAAACAGAAGGTAACGAAGGAAATTTGCTTTCACCTTATGCTCTTACTAAGCGTGTGGACGAGGAATACGCAAAGCTTTACACCAAGCTTTACGGACTTAAAACCGTAGGGCTTAGGTATTTCAATGTTTTTGGCAGACGGCAGGATCCTAACGGGGCCTATGCAGCGGTAATACCGAAATTCATTAAACAGCTGTTGTCGGGTGAAGCTCCCACGATCAACGGCGACGGAAAACAGTCCCGTGATTTTACCTACATAGCTAACGTAGTGCAGGCAAACCTTAAAGCCGCCGCCGCAAGCGACGAGGCAAGTGGCGAAGCATTTAATATAGCCTACGGAGGCAGAGAGTACCTTATTGACGTTTACAACAGCCTGACCGATGCTTTGGGCGTGGATATAGAGCCCCTATACGGCCCCGACCGTGCAGGGGATATAAAACACTCCAACGCAGACATAAGCAAGGCCCGAAGGCTTTTGGGTTACGACCCAGAGTACGATTTTGATAAAGGTCTTAAAGAAGCAATTAAGTGGTATAAGGAGAATTTGTAATGGGAAGGCTTCAAGCCATCTACGATAAAATGCCTATATGTATACAAAACCTTATGACAAGTGTTTCGGGTTACCAAAAATGCCGTCAAAGATACGGCAAAGCTTACTACGAAAGGCGTGAGTTTTTAAAAGGATTTGATAAACTGCCACTTAATGAGAAATTGGAATACCAAAGAAAAAAGCTGTGGGAATTTATACGTTTTGCAAAGGAAAACAGCCGATTTTATGAAAAGCTATACAAAGATATAGACCTTGAAGGGCTTAGCACCGTAGACGATTTAAAAAAGCTTCCGATAGTGGACAAAGAAATGTTGCGTGCCAATATTGAAGAAGTGTACACTGTGCAAAAAAAATATGCCGTTGAAAGTCATACGGGCGGCACTACAGGCAAGTCTCTTACCGTGCGTGGTGTGCGTGACGATATGATGTACCGAATGGCAACTCTTGACCACTTCAAGGCAAGGCTTGGCTTTGAAAACAGAAAAATGAAGCGTGCTACCTTTAACGGAAAGCATATCGTACCGCCCAAGCAAAAAAAGAAAATTTTCTGGCGTTATAACCGTTCGTGCAAACAAATGATTTATTCCTCTTTCCATATTACGGAAGAAAACCTCGGCGCCTATGTGAAAAGTCTTAACAAGTTTAAGCCTATGGCTATTGACGGATTTTTCACCTCTATGTGCGACGTAGCAAGCTATATAGAGCGCAACAATATAAAGCTTGATTTTAAGCCTGTGGCAATATTTCCTACCTCCGAAACCGTTACGGAAAGCGGCAGAGAGCTTCTTACACGGGTTTTTGGCTGTGAGGTGTATGACCAATATGCATCAAGCGAAGGAGCGCCTTTTATAACCGAATGCTGCTGTCACCACCTGCACACAGAGCTTTCCACTGGCGTGTTTGAGCATTTTATAGACGGAAGCGATGAAGTGCTGGTTACTTCATTTGTTACCCGCGGCACTCCGCTTATCCGATATAAAATAGGCGACTGTGTTGCTTTTTCGGACAGCACAAAAACATGCGAATGCGGAAGGCACGACACTTACGTAACAAGTATACAGGGCAGAAGGCTTGATTATTTATACACCGCGAGCGGTGCTAAAATAAACGCAGGCAATGTATCCAATATATTCAAAAATTTGCCTAATGTTATAATACGCTCTCAGGCACTACAAAAGCAGTTGGGCGAAATTACTATTTTGCTTGAGGTTGACAAAAAACTGTACAAGCCCGAATATGACGAGATAATACGCGATGAATTCAAGCATAAGTTCGGCACTGATACCGAGATTATCTTAAAGCATGTAGACAGTATCTCCCGTGAAAAAAGCGGCAAATTTAAGTTTATCGTGAACAAGGTTGACAAATAGATAGGTATGTTATGTTTAATAAAATTCTAAGAATTTATTTAAAAAGAGCAGAATTACATCCTTTGAAAACGCATAAAAAGAAAACTGCTTTTGCCGAAAATGTGGCCATCTTACGCAAAAGGAAGCTATATAAAGAGATTAAATGGAGTACAGAACAAAAGGAAGAATTTAATTCTTTTTGCAAGTCCGTATATGGAAAAAGAATCTCTCCGCGTTGGCACAAACTATACCAAAGCATAAATGGTACATTTGATGTTTCCTATGTACCGGAAAAGATTTTTTCCACAATCATAGAGCTAAACGCAAATGATTATTCTCGGTGCAAAGTGCTTCAGGATAAAAACTTGTTACCCTATCTTTTGAGCTCAAAAGCTAAAACTCCCGCCACCTTAGTATTTAACAGTTACGGCAAATACTACAACGAAAAAGGCGAGATTATTTCAAAAAAAGAGGCTATAGCTTTGATTTCTAATTGCGGTATGGCCGTATTAAAGCCATCTATCGACAGCAGCTCCGGAAAAAATATATTGTTTCTGGATTTGGAGGACGGCGTTGACAAAAACAGCGGGGCTTTTATTGAAGCTATTTTTAATAAATATGACAAGAATTTTATTTTGCAGAAAAAGCTAATCCAATGCAAAGAAAGTAATGATATTTATCCTGAAGCTATTAACACATTCAGAATAACTACCTATGTTTTGGATGATGGAATTTACACACTGCCGTGTGCGATGAGATTTGGTTCCGGAGGAAATCACTTGGACAACATACACGCGGGCGGTTTTTCCATTGCCATTTCTGATGACGGCGTATTAGGGCGCTACGCATATAAACTTGGCAGGTGTGACAGAAAAGACAAAATTCAGGTTCATCCGGACACCGGATTGGTATTTGATGGATATAGAATACCTAATTTCAACAAAGTTTTACAGACCGCCAAAGATGCCCACTCTTGCTTTTCGGGTGTCGGATTTATTTCGTGGGATATCATACTAAATGCAGAATACGAGCCAGTGATAGTTGAAGCAAATATTTTAGGTCAAAGCAGTTGGATACCTCAAGTTCTACATGGAAAAGGTCTTTTTGGAAACAATTTAAAAAAGGTAATTGAACATTACTACAATTAGGCAGGTGATACGATGAGCCCTTGCAGAGTTTTGCACATAGTCGTTTCGATGGACGCAGGCGGAATTGAAACAATGCTTATGAATTATTATCGCAACATCGACAGAAGCAAGGTTCAATTTGATTTTTTGTTGCACTGCGAGCATAAGAGTTTTTATGAAGACGAGATAACTATGTTGGGAGGAAAAATATTCCGAGTTCCATACTATCACCCAAAGAATATTATTAAGTATTTAAAAAGCTTAAATAGCTTTTTCAAAACACATACTGAATACAAAATAGTGCATTCGCACATGGTTTTTTATAGTTCTTTCGCTTTGAAAGCCGCAAAAAAACACGGTGTACCAATGAGAATCGCTCATTCCCATTGTTCAAATAAGTTTTGGAGATTAGATTCCACCTTGCCCTTTCGCATTTGGACACGACACAGTTTGAAAAAGCAGTACACTCATGTTTACGCCTGCAGTCCGGAGGCCGCAGAGTACATGGCGCCTAAAAAACCTTTTACTATATTAAACAATGCAATCGATGCAGAAAACTTTGTTTTCAATTTGGATGCGAGAATAAAACAGCGTAACCAATTAAACATAATTAACGAATTATTGATTGGACACATTGGGCGGTTTACAGACGAAAAGAATCACGGTTTTATATTGGATGTATTTGCAGAGATACTAAAGAAAAACGCAGACGCAAAGCTTGTGCTTGTAGGCGGTGGGAAGCTTTTTGAAAAAACAAAGGCCAAGGCTGATTCTTTAGGACTCGCCGACAAAATTATTTTTACGGGGATAAGAAGAGATATCGCCGAACTTATGTCTGCGATGGATATATTTATTTTTCCATCAAAATTCGAAGGCTTTCCCGTTACTTTGGTTGAGGCACAGGCTTCAGACCTGCCCTGTGTAATATCCGACACTTTTTCCAAAACAGCCGTAGTTTCCGACAGGGTTAAAATACTGTCCCTTAACGACGCTGTTGACGACTGGGCTGATTCATTATTGACTTTTTATAACGGGTGTACCCGAAGAGATAATTTTGAACTTATTAAAAACAGCGGGCTTGACATAAAAACCAACGCTGTTGACCTACAAAATACTTATTTAGAGGCATACAGACATGAACGGTGAAAACATACCTTTTCTTACCGTATTTACACCAAGCTTTAACAGAGCGCATCTTTTGCCCCGTTGCTATGAAAGCATGAAAGCGCAAAAGTGCAAAGATTTCATTTGGATGATAATAGATGACGGCTCTACCGATAACACAGAAGAACTTGTAAAAAAGTGGCAGTCAGAAGAAAATGGCTTAAAAATCGAATACATATATAAACCGAATGGAGGTATGCATACCGCCCACAATACGGCATATGAAAATATAAGAACCGAGCTTAATGTATGTATTGATTCCGACGACCTTTTGGCTGATGATGCAGTTAGCAAAATCAAGTGTTTTTGGGAAGCGCACGGAAGCGAAAGATATGCGGGTATATTAGGTTTGGATGCCGATTTTGATGGCAATATCATCGGCAAAGGCTTTCCGGAAAATTTAAAGGAATGCACATTGGGCGGCTATTATGCGGCAGGCGGTAAGGGAGACAAAAAGCTTGTTTACAGAACCGATGTTATAACAAAATATCCGCCCTACCCTGTTTTTGAAGGAGAAAAATTTGTTGCACTGGGATATAAATACACCCTGTGTGATGATGACTATAAACTTTTGGTGCTTGACGAAGTTTTGTGCAACGTGGAATACCAAACGGATGGGTCAACAAATAATATGTACCGTCAATACAGGCGCAACCCAAAAGGCTGGGCGTTTATGCGTATATTCCATATGCACAGAGCTCCTTCAAAAAAAAGGATGTTTGAACTTAACGTTCACTACGTTTCCAGCTGTATCTTTGCAAAGGACAAATACTTTTTAAAGAAATCCCCCAAAAAGCTTTGGACAATTGTTGCCTGCCCCTTCGGCTTGGCTTTAAATTTGCTTATCAGATTTAAGACACGCGGCAAATAGAATTTTGGAGTTTTTTGATGCAGATATACTTATTTATCATTCTGTGGATAATCTTGGTTGGCTTTATGAGCAAGACCTACGAAGTTACCGAAATTATCGACGGACGTGCCGAAAAACGTTGTAACTATACGTATTCCATACTAATGTTCGGCATTATCATATTTTTTACAGGGCTTAGAAGCTCTGTGGGAGATACATTTACTTATATAAAAACTTTTAACGCTCTTGATGTGGAAAACACATCCCTGCTTAGAATTTTTAAAAACGCAGAAGGATATCAGCTTTACCAAGCATACGGCTATGTAGTAAAGAAATTTATATCCGAGGATTACAGAGTATATCTGTTCGGCATCGCATTGTTGTCGGGCACCTTTGCCATGATAGGCTACAGACGTTTATCCTGCAACTACTCCTTTTCTCTTATATTATTTATGCTGTCCGGCAAATTTGTGTGGATGATGAACGGCATAAAGCAATTTGCGGCGGCGGCTCTTATGTTTATGGTATTAAAGCTTATTACCGCAGAAAAAGGGCGTTACAAATACTTCGTTTACCTTTTCATCGCATATTTGATTCACCCCTCTGCAATTGTCCTGTTCCCTGTTTATTTCATAGTTAAAAGTAAGCCTTGGAGTGTTAAAATACTTGTAACAATTGCGCTTTCAGTTTTAGCTGTTACTTTTGTGGGCGAATTTACAAACTTTTTGGATTTTGCCACGGAAGATACGGTTTTTGACGGTAGCGTTAAGCAATTCAGCGACGATGACGGTTCCAATATAATGCGTTTTTTTGTTTCGGCAGTTCCGCCGATTTTAGCACTTATAAAGCGTAAAGAAGTTGAAGAAATAAACTCCCCCACCGTAAACGTAATGATAAATATGTCGGTTATATCCGCCTGCTGTTATTTGGTTGCCACATTTACAAGCGGCATACTTATGGGCAGGGTGCCGTTGTATTTTGAGCTTAGCAATTTTGCCCTTATCCCCTGGTTGCTTGACAACGTTTATGAAGCCAAGGATAGAAAGATATTTAAAATTTTGTGTATTGCCTGCTACTGCGTATTCTTTTATTTTCAGGTATGGGGCTTAGAATATACCAGCGAAACGTTAAATCTGTACTTATACTAGACGAGGATATTATGGTTAAAAAAATCCATTACTGTTGGTTTGGTGGCGCCGAAAAAAGCGCTCTTATAAAAAAGTGTATTAACAGTTGGGCAAAACACTTCCCCGATTTTGAAATTGTTGAATGGAACGAAAGTAACTACAACGTTAACAAAAACCTATATTCAAGTCAAGCTTACGAGGCAAAGAAGTACGCTTATGTTTCGGATGTGGCACGCTTTGATATTCTTTATGAGCAGGGCGGATTGTACTTTGATACCGACGTGGAAGTTATTAAACCCTTTGGTGAATTGCTTATGGACGAGGCGTTTTCTGCCCTTGAAACCGAAAATTTTATTGCGCCCGGTTTGGTTATGTGGTGCAAAAATCCCGGAAACCCTATAATTAAAGAAATGGTGGATTATTATAACACTAACCCTTACCTTGATGAAAACGGCAATAAAATATCGGGCACGGTATGCAGCATATTCACGGATATTATGAGAAAGTATGGGTTTAAGGACGGGAATGACCTTAAGCGGCTTGACGGATTTGTAATATACCCCATTGACTATTTTTGCCCTTACGATGATGCAACGGGCAAGCTTACAAAAACAAAAAACACCTATGCTATACATTGGTATGCCAAGAGTTGGATGTCCAAAAAGACGGTTTTGCGCGTTAAGATAACAAGAGTTATACACAGGATATTCGGCAAAAACAGCCTTAAGTTTTTAAAGCGGAGGAAGAAAAAGTGAAAAAGCTTTTAATAGTTTCACACGCACTGGAGCTTGGCGGTGCCGAAAGCAGTCTGATAGGCTACCTGCACACTTTAGCAAAAGCCGAAGACGTTGAAACAGAGCTTTTTTTGTACAGACACAAAGGGGAGCTTATGAAATACATCCCCGAGGGCATTAAGCTTCTTCCCGAAAAACAGCAATACTCCTGCCTTGCCGTACCTTTGAAAAACGTTGTAAAAAGAGGACGTTTTGCCATAGCTTTAGGCAGGGCATACGGCAAATACAAAAGCAACAGGTACATGAAAAAAAACGGCTTAATCGGCAAAAAGAGCGGTGTAGCCTTAGAATACAGCCATAAATACACAAAAGCTTTTATGCCTGAGATTTCCGACACCGAATACGATTTAGCGATAAGCTTTCTTACGCCCCATTATTACGTTGTAAATAAAGTAAAAGCCAAAAAGAAAGTAGCATATATCCACACAGACTACGCCTACATCTCCGTTGACAGAGAGTCCGAGCTTAAGATGTGGTCCGCCTACGACTGTATTGCCGCCGTCTCCGAAGCTGTTATGAACAGCTTTGTTAAGCTGTTTCCTGAGTTGAAAGAAAAGACAGCGGTTATAGAAAACATTAATTCAACAGAACTCATAGCCCGAAGAGCGGTAGAATTTGTACCCAAGGAGGAAATGGCGGGTAATTTTGTTAAAATTCTTTCTGTGGGCAGATTTTGTGATGCAAAAAACTTTGAAAGCATACCGTGCAAAGCGGCATTGTTGAAGGACAAAGGGCTTGATTTTAAATGGTACATCATCGGTTTTGGCGACGACAAACATATAAGGACAGCAATCAAAGAAACAGGAACTGAAAACGAAGTGGTTGTTTTGGGCAAGAAAGCTAATCCATATCCCTACATCAAATATTGCGATATATATGCGCAGCCCTCCAGATACGAAGGCAAGGCAGTTACGGTGCTGGAAGCGCAAATAATTGGCAAACCAGTAATTATAACAAATTATGCCACCGCATCTTCACAGTTGAAAGATGGATATGACGGCATAATCGCCCCTATGGATAACGACGCTTTTTGTGATAAGCTTTATGATTTGGCCGTAAATAAAGAAAAGCAAACTAGCCTTATAAGAAATTGCAAAAATTCCGATTACAGCAACAAAGACGAAATTAAAAAGCTTTTGCAATTGCTACAACTATTTAAAGGCGGTAACGACAATGAAGCCTAAGATAAGTATCATCATCCCCGTATACAACAAAGCTCGATATCTATCTACCATACTTGAACAGATCAAAAACCAAAGCTTTAAAGATTTTGAGTGTATATTGGTAGATGACGGATCCACCGACGGCTCATCTGATATTTGTGACAGCTTTACAAAGCAAGACTGCCGATTTAAAGTTATACACAAGGATAATGCAGGAGTTTCTGCCGCGCGAAACACCGGGTTAGATATCGCCTGCGGTGATTATATAACTTTTATTGATGCAGATGATGAGATAGAAAACGCTTATTTGGAAGTTTTATACGCCCCCACCGTAAAAACAGGTGCGGATATGGTTGTAGGCGGATGCAAAAAGTTTTGGGACAACAGCGACAGAAATATCGATGTCCTCTGCCCTTTTGAAGGTCTTATTGATATAAATGATGTATTTAAAAGCTTTGCGGAGGTTCAGTACAAAAGCGGGATATACGGTGTTTGTTGCAACAAGCTTTTGTCTGCAAAAATTATTGAAAACATAAGGTTTAACCCCAAAATACGCCTTGCCGAGGATTTGGAGTTTTATCTTACGGTTTATCCAAGGCTTTCGAATATATATTTTTTACCCGAGCGCCTTTATCTGTACAGACAGCAAGCGGAAAATTCTTCGGTTATTGTTAAAGATAAGGATATAGATTATTTTACGCAGCTGAACATTCAGCTTAAGCTGTATAGAATGCTTGAAAAAGCCGGCGTAAAGACAGATGTTGTAACCGCAAAAATTTACAACTATGTGTACTTGTGCATTTTTTATGCAGCAAACGGTAAGGTTGCCGAAACATGCAAAAAAATTAATGAATTAAATTTACCGATATGTCCGGATATAAAAAGTTTCCCTTTTAAAAAACGCCGGATACTAAAAAAATATTTTAGCGCCTCTTTTAAAACTTTGGAATTGACCTTAAGAGTATACAGAAAACTAAAAGGTATAAAAATATGATAAGTGTTATTATTCCAGTTTATAACTGCGAAAAATGGCTTGAAGCCTGTGTTTCTTCATTGATTAACCAAAGCTATAAGGATTTTGAAATACTGCTTGTTAACGACGGTAGCACCGACGGAAGTGAAGCGGTTTGCAAAAGCCTAGCGGGGGAACACTGCTGTATAAGATATTTTAGCAAAGAGAACGGCGGAGCCGCTTCTGCACGCAATTTGGGACTGGATAACGCCAAGGGAGATTATGTTGCATTTGTAGATGCAGACGACACGGTTAAAAGAAACTATTTGGAAACGCTTATTAAGTCCGCGACCGAATACAACGCCGACATAGTTATGTGTGACTATATTAAGCACACAAAAGATAAAAGTTTTTCTTTCAGTCAACCTATCAGAGCAGGCGTTTACAACAAAACAGAGATTGAAAAAGAGCTGTTCCCCTGCCTTATTATGTTTGACAACTTAGAATTCCCGCCGACTATTTCAAACTGTGTTTGTCTTTTTAAGCGCTCGCTTTTGGAAAGCAACAACATTCGCTATCCCGAGGTTCGGCTGTGTGAGGACAGTTTTTTCGGCTCTGTCGCCTTGTATAATGCCGAATGCTTTGTTTATCTTAAAGAACAAGGTCTCTATAATTATTTGTACCACCCTACCTCCGTTTCTCACAGCAACACTCCGGAAAAGGCCGCTGCGCGTTGGAAATCGTTCATCAAGCTAAATGAAGCATATAAGGCGTATTTCATAAACAATAATTTTGATTTTACTATGCAAATAAAGTATAATATGCTTTATTTTGCACTTAATCAGCTTTCATATATCAACGGGCACAAATTGTCTATAGCCAAACATCGCAAAGCGGTAAAAGGGATAATAAACGACAAAAATACAATTCAGGCACTCAAGGGTCTAAAATACCCGAAGGTATCTTGCAAGCTTAAACTTTTTATCTTTCTAATTAAGCACAAAATGGCATTATTATATTGCATTTGTCATAGGTAATGTTTTATGAAACTACTTACAATATTCACCCCCACTTATAATCGTGCGCATACCTTACCTCGACTATACGAATCGCTTTGTGCTCAAACAGACAAACGCTTCGAATGGATAGTTGTCAACGACGGTTCCACCGATAATACAAACGAAGTTTTAAACCGAATACAAAGAGAACAGGCTGTTAATATCATAGTTATAAACAAAGAAAACGGTGGAAAGCCGCGAGCCATCAACGACGGACTTAAAACAGCAAATGGCGAATTTTTCTTTATGGTAGACAGCGATGATTATATAACACCTGATGCGGTAGAAAGGCTGTTTTGTTGGTGCCGGGAAATAGAAGATGACGAAAGATTCGTAGCAGTTGGTGCAGCAAGAGCATATCCAAACGGAGAATACATTAAAGGCGTAGCTCCTAAAATAGACAACGCCGGCTATGTGGACGCCACAAATCTTGAACGGGCTTTGTACGATTTGGATGCAGATATGTGCGAAGCGTATAAAACCGACATTTTCAAAAAGTTTCCTTTTAAAGTATGGGATGGTGAAAATTTCGCCCCTGAACAAATAGTGCTTAATGAGATGGCTTTGTCAGGCTATAAAATCCGTTGGAGAAAAGACAAAATATATATTTGCGAATATTTGGATGATGGGCTTACAAAAGGAAGCGACTCGTTAATGCGCCGAAACCCTATGGGGTATGCAATGATGTATGACCACATGTTAAAATACGGTTATCCCCTTAAGAAACGCATAAAATGCGTATGTAATATGACTGCCTTAGCGACCATAGGCAAGCACCCTTTTTACTTTTTGAAAAGCAACGCTAAGTTTTTGGGAGCTTTGACGTTTTTTCCTTCGTTATTATTGGCGGCAAGGCGGAAAAAGCAATTCAGGAGTATGTAAATGATAAGTGTAATCATCCCCGTTTACAATTGCGAAAAGTATATTGAACGTTGCGTTAATTCGTTGCTGTGTCAAAGCTTTAACGATTTTGAATTGATAATTGTCAACGACGGCAGTACGGATAACACCGAAAGGGTATGCCAAAAGCTGCAGGAAAAGGACGGACGTATACGCCTGCACAACAAAGAAAACGGCGGGGTTTCGTCTGCAAGGAATTTTGGGATGGAAAATGCCAAGGGTGATTACATAAGCTTTTTGGACGGTGACGATTATGTGCCGCAAAACTATTTATCGGTGCTTTTTGAAGCGGTAAAGGGGGCCGAAATATCAGTTTGCGATATAGCATGTATAAAAAACGGTAAGGAAACAAAACGCTTTACCTGTAAAAAGAAAACGCTTAACACTATAGAGGCCATTGAGTTGTTGCTATCCCGCAAGGACATAAATTCCGGACCCTACGGTAAGCTTTTTTCCAAAAACGTGGTAGAAGGCTTGCGTTTTCCGCCAATGAAGGCATACGAAGATATACTGTTTGTTCTTGAGGCGTTTAAGAAAGCAAATACAATAGCCTGCACAGATAAAACCGAGTATGTGTACGACAACGGCACGGGTGGAGCAATGACCGGATACGCAAAGCGACCCACTTCGGACGTGGTGACTATGGCAAAGGCAGTGCTTGAATATTTGGATAACAACAAAGAAAAGTTTTCTCCTTTACCCGAATATACTACCCTGTCACACCTTATGCAACATCTGCAAGCTTTGAGTTGTGAAAATAACAGAAGTCCTGAACAGAAGGCGCTCATCGACGCAATTCGCACATTTTTTAAAGAAAATATGCACCGCATAAAAAGATGCAAGCTTTTCCGTTTTAAAGAGATAATTGTATATTATTTTGCATCTAAAGGATATTGGATAAAAGGCGGTATAAGAAAAATATAAAAAGTGCTTCTTAGATGAAGCACTCAGACCGCTGACAAAGGCACAGACCACGAAAAAAGAAAAATATAATTACACACAAAGATGAAAAGTCAGGGGCGTGTCCCTGACTTTTCTGCATTACATTGTATTTTTCGTTCAAAACGAACCTCGGCTTACAGTACCTATGTACAGTTTTCGGGGTCCCCGTTGCGAACGAAGTGAGCAATGGGGTGGTGTGAGCACTCTTTCTCAGCACTCTGCCAAGCTGATGACAAGTTTGTCATCAGCTTGAGTGCTTCTTAGATGAAGCACTTTTTTCTTAAAACCTTTCTATATGTTCAATGAACTCTCTGACTGCACCCTTTCCGCCTTGATTTTTACAAACATAATCTACAACTTTTTTAACTTCATCAGCCGCATCGGAAGGACAGGCTGTAAATCCGCAAAATCTTATGCAATCCAAATCATTAATATCGTCACCTATATAGGCGATCTGTTCGCTCACAGCACCTATCTCCAAAGCAAGTTCTTTTAATACAGATAACTTATCAGACACGCCTTGATAACAATGAGTAATACCCAATTCTTTGCAACGCAGACTAACTATATCAGATTTTCTTCCGGTTATAATAACGGGGATCGCACCAACGGTGGGTAAAATATGAGCAATGGCGTATCCATCCTTAACATTAAAAGCTTTGAAAGCTTCTCCTGTAGGCGAAATATATATACAACCGTCTGTCAATGTGCCATCAACATCCATCACTAACATCTTTATTTTCATTGTACAATCCCCGTTTTTATTATATCCTGTATTAAGACAGTACCAACTACAATACCGTTTGCATCCAACACAGGCATACAAGTTATACGCTTATCGTTCATATACTGCAAAGCATTCACCGCCATATCTCGGCTGTCAACCCATTTCGGTGAACTTGTCATAACATTATCCACTGTTTCGGAATAAACATCAACACTTTTTTCTAACATACGTCGCAAGTCACCGTCGGTTATTATCCCCTTAAGCTTACCTTGATGGTCGACAATGCTAACCATATTAAGACCTTTGCTACTCATCTCAACAATAGCTTTTCTTAAAGGGCTTCCTTCAACAACAACAGCGTTATCGTCAAATGCATGCATAACATCCTTAACCTTTACAAGCAAACGTTTGCCCAAGGATCCTGCAGGATGATGAAAGCCAAAATCCCGCTCGGAATAATTTTTAGCCTTTGAAACCGCCAAAGCCAAAGCATCGCCAAGAACCAATAGTGCAGTAGTACTGGATGTGGGTGCTAAATGCATATAGCAAGCCTCTTCAAATTGAGGAAAAATAAAGCTGTGATCACAATCTTTTGCCAAGGTTGAATTATCGTTACCTGTTATAGCGACAGTAACGCAAGCTATTTCCTTAAGTATGGGCAGAAGTGCTGTCACCTCTGTGCTTTCTCCGCTATAACTCATAAGAATAACAACGTCACGCTCTTCAACCATTCCCAAATCCCCGTGCATCGCCTCTCCGGGGTGCATAAAAAACGAAGGGATACCAAGGCTTGCAAAGGTTGCGGCGATTTTAGTACCTATGTGTCCCGGCTTACCCATCCCCGTGAAAATAACCTTACCTTTGCAATTGTAAATCAAGTCGGCAACGGTATTGAAAGCCTCCCCCAAACTCTTCTTTGTTTTTTGAAGAGCGCTTATCTCTTTCTCAAAAACGTCATTTGCAACCGATATAAAATCGAAGTTATTCATAAACTATCTCCATACTAGTGAACGGCGTTATATACCTTAACAAGCTTTGTAAGCAAAAGTTCCATATCACGCAAAGGTACCATATTCGGTCCGTCCGAAAGCGCCTCATCGGGATTTGGATGTGTTTCAAAAAACAAACCGTCTGCCCCGGCCGCTATAGCTGCTTTTGCCAAAGGCTCAACAAACGCACGGTTGCCGCCACTGCTTTTTCCGTTTCCCCCGGGCTTTTGAACGCTGTGCGTAGCATCAAAAATCACGGGTACCCCAAAGCTTTTCATCGTAGGTATACCTGTCATATCGACGGTCAAATTGTTGTATCCAAAACTTGTACCGCGTTCACAAAGCATTATGTTGGTATTACCTGCCGCCCGAACCTTTTCTACGCAATTTTCCATATCCCACGGAGCAAGGAACTGCGCCTTTTTTATATTTATTATTTTTCCTGTTTTTGCCGCAGCAACAAGCAAATCGGTTTGCCGACACAAAAAAGCAGGGATTTGAATTATATCCGCAACCTCAGCGGCTGGTCCCGCCTGCCAAGCTTCGTGAATATCAGTGCAGATTCTCACGCTAAGGCTATCTTTAATGTTAGATAAAATTTTAAGTCCTTTTTCTATACCGGGACCTCTGAATGAGCTATAAGAGGTTCGGTTTGCTTTATCGAAAGACGCCTTAAAAGTAAAGGGGATATCTAACTTTTTCGTTACCGCTTTTAAGCCTTCAGCTATATCAAAGCATACCTCTTCTGTCTCTATAACGCAAGGGCCGGCAATTAGTTGAAACATTATTGATACCTCACTCTGCCATGTTGTTTGCTATCATAAACTTCTCTACTTCTACCCTGTCTTTGGGTGTATCAACCGATAAAGTTTTACAATGGGCGTTTATGTAATAGCAGTCTTTTCTGTTCTCTATAAAGCGGAAGGAGTCGTTTTCCTCAATTTTTTCAATGGGACCGCGAGGAGTGTCGTGATAATACTGCAAGGCCTTCTTTGTGAAAGCACCTACGCCTACAAACTTTTGATAGGCGTAATCCATTGCACCCTTTGGAAAAGGAATAGGCGCGCGGGATATAAACAGACAAATTCCATCCTTATTTGTAACTATCTTCAAATTAGTAGGATCAACCACCTCTACAGGGTTTGAAAAATCGGTCATCAAATTGGAAACGTAAAAACCGTCCTCGGGCAAGGAAGCAGGTATGCATTTTTTTATGTCTTCTGCCAAAACCAAAGGTTCGTCACCGTTTACCATAACGTATAAGTCAGCATCGAGTTTACAGGAAACTTCATAAAGTCTCTCCGTAGCTGTCTCGCAGTTAGGAGAAGTCATTATAACCTTCGCTCCAAAGCCCTCAGCAACATCTTTAATTTCATCACTGTCGGTTGCCACGTAAACCTCTGAAAAACAATCCACTTCCTTGGAATGCTTCCAAACCCAGTAAACCATAGGCTTACCGCAAATCAAAGCCAAAGGCTTATTGTTGAATCTTGTAGACCCACCTCTTGCAGGTATCATACCGATTATGTTCATAAACACCCTGTCCCTTCCTAAATCATTTCCTTTTAATTTTGCCATATATTTTTTGATATGCATATAAGAGATAATAGTTATGTGTTTTCAATATAGCCCTAATCCACCATTTTTCATGTTTTGTGCCGTATTTAATACACATTTTAAACTCTTTTGTATGCATTGCTTTGTTATTATATCTTAACTTTTGTAACTTTGTCATTTGCGTATTGCGGGCATCAAATACATTGTCTAACATAGAATATAAACGCGAGTAATTTATAATAAAAAACTCTTCTTTTTGAGCCTCGGATATAAGCGGCAGTCTTATGCTGATTAAGGGAAGATGTATGGTCAACCAATTCCAACGATATGTACTGATGGCACTATCTCCATTATATAAGTAATGATAAAGCGGCCGAGAAATATAAATAAACCCATCACATAAAGACGCATACCTTGCGCAAAACTCAGCATCCTCGCCGATTTCCCTGCTTTCGTCAAACAGTAAATTGATACTTTTTAGAATTTCGAAAGAAAATATTTTTGAACACACAGAGCCTGAAAGACCTAATAAAAATATATCGAAATAGTCTGTGTCTTGAATCGTATCGTCACGCACTTCGGCAACAACAAATCTATTACTTCCATCAGGAAATTCTCGATACCAATTGCAAGCAACAAAGCTTTTTTGGTGTTTAACAACAACGTTATATAATGTATCGCACCATTGCTGGTCAACATAATCATCGCCGTCACAAAACATTATATACTTGCCGTTTGCTGCTTCCATACCCGTGTTTCGGGCGGAAGAAACGCCGCCGTTTTCTTTGTGTATTACTTTTATGCGCTTATCTTTTTGCGCATAATCATCACAAATTTTACCGCAATTATCAGGACTACCGTCATCAACAAGTATAAGTTCAAAATCGGTAAATGTTTGGTTTAATATACTGTCTATACATCTCGACAAAAAACTTTCCACTTTATAAATCGGGACAATTATACTGATTTCAGGCTTCATTCAAAAACACCTTAAAAATTTAACCTTCTAATTTTTCAATAACCATATCGTCAAATTGTACATGCCCCCAATACCGGGTTTCCCAAACGATTGCGCCTTCTTCTTCATTTACAACATTGAAAAACATAGCGGGGGAAACTCTATCGACATACACCTGCTGTCCTTCAGAATTATATTCAAAAGCCAAAGCAACAGCCATATACCGACCCGGGGCGAAATTTGATGTAGGAAGCTTCACATCCAGCTTAAACTGCTCACCGTCGGTAGGCAGATATATGCTTTTATCGGAAAACATGGTTCCAACCATATCTCCGTCATCCGAATAGATCTCGAATCTAAAGCCTATATTATTGTCGTTGCTGTTACTGCGGCAACCTATATGCAGTTGCAAAACATCGCCCTTTTGAACTGTATTTTCTGTTCTGTTTACCATCATAAGGTCAAGCATTTGAAGTCTTAAACTGGCAATATCACGCCTTTTGATTTCGCTGAAATCGTAATAAACACCGCTTCCGCTTTGACCTTGGTTCATATATACTGAGATTGCGTTTTCGGGGTTGCCGTCATATACCACCTTTCCCTTTTGCATCACTATACACCTATCGCAAAGCTTACGGATGGTATTCATATTATGGCTTACGTAAAGGACGGTACGACCTTCTTTTTTTGCGGCATCACGCATTTTATCAAGGCACTTTTTTTGGAACGCCATATCGCCAACGGCGAGGACTTCGTCCATTATCATTATTTCGCTGTCAAGATGTGCCGCCACAGAAAAGGCAAGCTTTACGTACATACCGCTGGAATAGCGCTTTACGGGGGTATCAATAAAATCACGAACCTCGGAAAACTCGATTATATCTTCCATTTTAGCGTCTATTTCCGCCTTCGTCATACCAAGAATAGCGCCGTTAAGATATACGTTTTCTCTGCCGGTCATTTCACCGTTAAAGCCTGTGCCTACCTCCAGCATAGAAGTCACCCTGCCGTAGAGGTCAATAGTACCTTCCGTGGGAGCGGTAACCCTTGATAACAGCTTAAGCAACGTGCTTTTCCCTGCGCCGTTGCCGCCGATTATGCCCAAAGCTTCGCCCTTATAAACCGTAAGGTCGATGCCGTTAAGCGCCATAAAGCTTTGCCCCACAAGACGCTGCTGTTGGCCTATTTTTGTGTTTGGGTCTTCTTTACCTCTGACCCTTGCCCACCAGCTTTGAAGGTCACCTCGAAGTGTAGCGCCGCCTATCTGACCTAATTTGTAACGTTTTTTTACGCCTTCTATTTTTATGGCGATTTCGCCCGTATTCTTTTTCATAAATCACACCGTATCCATAAAGGTCTTTTCAACTTTGTTAAATACCATAATGCCGAATATAACGCAAGCCAAAGTTATTATCACAGAGAGCACCAGGCTAATTAAAGAAACATCGCCTTGACCCAAAACGGCATATCTGAATACCTCCATAGGAGCTGTAACAGGGTTTATCAAAACAACAGTCTTAAGCCACCCGCCCTGTATCTGAGAAAGGGGGTACACAACAGGTGTAGCATACATCCACAATTGCACACCGAAGCCCACAAGGATGGAAAGGTCTCTATACTTGGTGGTCATACTGGAAATTATAATACCTATACCCATACCGAGAAGCCCCAAGTGTATCACCACCAACGGAATAAGAAGCCACGCCCACCAATTGGGACATACCGCACCACGAAACAGATAATACACCAAAAAGCACGATATCATCAAAAATTGAATGCCAAAGTTTATTATTGCAGACAGCACCTTGGACAGAGGCGTGGTAAGCCTTGGGAAATACACCTTTCCGAAAACAGCCGCATTTGCCGTAAAAGTGGAAGCGTTACCGTTAACACAGCTTGCAAAAAAGTTCCACACACCGTTACTGCACATATAAAACAACAGCTGAGGTATGCCCGCGGGACCGAGACCTGCGATGTCCCCAAAAACAACGCTGAATATGACACTGGTTATAAAAGGATTAAGCAAAATCCACGCAGGTCCGAGGATGGTCTGCTTATAGGTGAGTGTAAAAGAACGTTTTGTAAACATCCAAATCAGGTCACGGTATTTCCAAACCTCTTTTAAGTTCAAACTAAACAAATTGCGTTTTGAAGTAATATGTATGTGATATAAATTATTTGCGGTTTTATTTTCTTCCATCAAGGCACACCCTTAAAATTAAATTTTAAACAACTTGTCAAAATCAACCCGTTCAAACACTTCAAGCTTACCGCCACGGGTTGCGTTATATACTTTTACACCGTGTTTCTCACATCCGTTTTTCATCTCAATATAAGCCAAAGTGCTTGTTTCGGTATTCGGGACGTAAAGATTTTCTTTGTCTTCATTATACTTGTCGCAAAAATAATCTTTTACAGTGTTGTCAACAACTATTTCACCCTTGTTATTTTGACTAATTTGAAAATGGTGGTCTACGCCTATAAAATATATTTCTTTAAACCCCATGTACACAGCAATTTGTGCCGCCGTATACATACAGGTACTGCCCCAATATACACCGCTTGGTAAATCATTGCTGAAACCTGCAGGAGCAAGATTATCTTTAGGCATCCAAAGCATTTTAAAAGGCGTTTTATTTTTTATGCGTATGTTGTATTCCCATTCTAAATCTACGGGGATAAACTTTATGGGAAGACTGAGGTCGCTTACTGCCTTTTGACAGCCCAAAAGCATTTTATAATCCTGAGACACATAGTAATCTGGTCGCCAAGACGTATTATCGAAAATATTATAAATCCTGTTAAAGCCGAAAGTTATTTCTTTGTGCTCGTCAAGAATATTTAAGTCCTCCACCCTGAGGCTTGGGCCATTACCTATAAAAAAGCAACGTTTACCTTGGTGGATATCCTTAAATTTAGAGAGCCTGCGACCTGCCAATGTTTTTTCAAAACGCTTTAATGTACCGTAGCGATACCGAGATTTTATTGAAGCAATAGGGCGCAAAACACATTCCCTCCAAATCAATACACATATACAGTTAAAGTATAGCAAATTACGGCACGTATGTCAAGTTTTATATAGACTCGACAAGTAAAAAAGTATTGACTTATCTTAAGGAATGGGGTACTATATTTTTGTTGATGCGGTGAATTTTTAACATTAGCTATTCATATGTTTTACCATACTGAATACTGAGTGTGGTGAAAGCGTTTGAATACAATTTCAATAAACAAAAGAGTTGTTTTATTTGCCGAGTATATGTTAACGGAAAATGCTACCGTGCGTGCTGCAGCCAAGCACTTCGGCTATTCCAAATCCACGGTTCATAAGGATTTGGTGACACGGCTGGAAGCGCTTGACGGTGAACTGTATGACAAAATTGTCGTCTTGCTGAACAAAAACCTTGCCGAAAGACATATACGGGGCGGAAACGCCACAAAGCGTAAGTATTTATCAAAGGACGAGGAAAGTTAATATGTGTGAAAACAAAAATATATACATAGGGCTTATGTCCGGAACAAGCGCCGACGGTATTGACGCCGCAGCCGTCGAGATAAGCGGTGACAGCGTACATCCGCAATGCAAGCTTTTGGCCTTTGAAAACCTTCCCTATTCCCCTAATGTAAGGTCAAAGATTTTTGAACTGTTTGATACGAAGAACGCCACCGCAGACAAGATAAGCTATATGAACTTCCTGTTGGGGCGGCTTTACGGTGAAGCAGCAAATACCCTTATTGACCGTCACGGCATCGACCGGGGAAGGATTGCGGCTATCGGCTCCCACGGGCAGACGATTTATCACGAACCAGTAAGCGATGTGCCAAACACGTTGCAGATAGGCGAAGGCAGTGTTATAGCACGGCTTACGGGGATAAAGTGCGTTACGGACTTCCGCACCGCCGATATTGCAGCAGGCGGTAACGGTGCACCTTTGGTTCCGTTTACGGAATATGCTTTGTTTGCAGACAGCGAAAAAAGCATCATTCTGCAAAACATAGGCGGTATTGCCAACAGCACGGTGCTTAAAGCAGGTTGTAAGCCCGAGGAGGTTTTTGCCTTTGACAATGGGCCGGGAAATATGATAATTGACTGCCTTATGAGTATGTACTTCGGCAAGGCGATGGACATAGGCGGAGAGATTGCTTTTGGAGGTACAGTAAACGAGGCTTTGCTTAACGATTTGCTAAACGAACCTTACTACAAAGAAGCACCGCCAAAGACCACCGGCAGAGAAATGTTCGGAACCGAATACTGCAAAGGTATATACGCTAAAGCGCATGGTATAAAGGCTGAGGATGTTATTGCCACGGTAACGGCGCTTACGGCCCGTGTTATCGCCGACAGCTACCGTGATTTTATCGAACCCCGTTGTAAAGCGGACGAGCTTATCGTAGGCGGAGGCGGCAGTTATAACCCTTGCCTTATTAAGTTTTTAACCGACGATATGGCAAAGCACGGCGTAAAGGTCTATACTCAAGAACAAAAGGGGCAAAACAGTGACGCTAAGGAGGCTGTTGCTTTTGCCTTACTTGCTTACTATACATTGGCAGGGTTGCCATCCAACCTTCCCTCTGCAACAGGTGCAAAACATCCTGCAATACTTGGAAAAATTTCACTTTAAAGGAAGTATATATTATGGCTGAATGGGCAAAAGAACAAGATTTTAACGAGATACTTGAGAAATCAAATATTATTTTCGGCGGAGAAGGCAACACGGATTATTTTCAGCTTTATCATCCGAAGCTTTACGAGGTACGCAACTCGGCGACCGAACATCTGATAGTACGTGAAGATGACGGCATAAAGGGCATACTCGGTGTTTTCCCCGCCGAAATGGATGTTTGCGGTAATAAGCTTACTGTTGACGGATTCGGCACTATGGGAGTTTTAAAAGAAGCACGCGGTAAGGGATACATGAAGGACCTTATGAACACCGCTGTTGCCGCCTCCAAGAGCCGTGCACATATAGCTTTTCTCGGCGGCAGAAGACAAAGATACGAATATTTCGGTTTTACCCCCTCGGGTGTTGCCGCAAGTTTCTCCTTTAACCGTGATAACGCACGCCACGGTATAGAAGGCGCAGACCTCAGCGTTTACGGCTTCAGCGAAGGCAAAACCGCCGAAGAAGCTGCTTTTGCCTGCAAATTGTATAACAGGCGCCCCGCAAAGGTTTTAAGAACAGAAAGTAATTTTTTGACGATGCTTAAGACTTGCCGCTCCACCTCTATAATTATCCGCAAAAACGGAGAGCTTTTCGGATATGCATCCGTAAACGGTGAAGGGCGCAGTATAAATGAAATAGAGCTTGAAGACATAAAGGAGCTACCTGCGGTTCTTGCCGCATATCTTGCAAATTACGAACTGCGCGGTATTTCTGTCGGCGGTGTATTTATGTTTGAGACTGAAAAGCTAAAGATGCTTGACAGCGTTTGTGAAAATATGTCCCTGCACTGCTGTGAAAACTTTATGATAAACGATTACGTTGCTGTTATACGGGCCTTCCTGATGCTTAAGGCAAGCTATACAAAGCTGTATGACTGCCACACGGTTTTGGAGATTGAAGGTGCAGACAGAATAGAAATTTCCATTTGCAACGGCAATATTTCCGTTAACAGCACAGATAAGGATGCAGATTTGACTATGAAGCCGCTGGAAGCCACAAGGCTTTTATTTGGCATTACCTCGCAGGTGGGTATAAGAAACGATATTCCCGAGGATTTCGGTCACAACCTTCCCCTCCCCCTGTTTTATTCCAGACCCGATTTTGTTTAAAACCGCAAAATTTAAAGCCCGACACCGAGGTGTCGGGCTTTAAAATTACTTATTTACCTAAAGAATCGGTAACGCCAACGGTTTTTGTTTCATCGTAGCAACTAAACATTCCGTCCACACCATCGGGCTTGGTTTTACGGCTGAGAAGGCTGACAACAGGAACAATAATCAAGCCACCTACCATTGCAAACACTCCGGAGTACAGGGAGTTTTTGAACACGAACTCCAACACGGAATTGCCTGTAACATTAATAAACCCGAGAGTTATGCAGAGCTGAATAAGCTCAAGCCCTACGCCGAATACGAAGCTTGCAACAACACCTGCTTTGGTAACTCCTTTCCAGTACAAGCCGTAGAGGAAGGGAGCAAGGAAGGCACCTGCAAGTGCGCCCCAGGAAACGCCCATCATCTGTGCTATGTAAAGGTTGTTGGTGTTGTATTGGAAGATTGCTATTGCGGCAGATATAACTATAAATACCACGATAAAGCTTCTGATGGTGCGCATCTTTAGCTTTTCGCCCATTTCCTTTTTGCGGACAGCTGCGATAAAGTCCAAGCTTACGGTGGAAGCACTTGTCATAACCAAAGAAGAAAGCGTAGACATAGATGCGGAAAGCACAAGCACTATTACTATGCCGATGATTATATCATCGAGAGAGCTGAGCATTGTGGGAATAATAGCGTCAAAGCCGCCTACAGGTCTGCCCGTTGCAGCATCTACGGCAACATCTGTAAGTCTGCCGAAACCGCCGAGGAAGTAACAGCCGCCTGCAACAACTATTGCGAAAACTGTGGAAATTATAGTACCTTTTTTTATAGCATCCTCGTTTTTGATGGCGTAGAATTTGCCAACCATTTGAGGCAGTCCCCAAGTACCAAGGGAGGTTAACATTACAACAAAGAACAGGAATGTGGGGTCAGGCCCTAAAAAAGAAGCGTACTGCCAACCGCCGTTGCTGCCTGTTGCAAGCCCTTCTACAGCCGCACTAAATCCGCCGAAGCCGTTAAGGACGGCGGCGATAACCGTAACTATGCCAAACAGCATTATTATACCTTGAATAAAATCGTTAATTGCAGTAGCCATATAGCCGCCGAAAATAACATAAACACCTGTAAGTATCGCCATAACGATTACACAAATTTCGTAATCTATATTAGGATACGCTATTGAAAAAAGTCTGGATAGACCGTTGTAAAGGGAAGCTGTGTAAGGGATAAGAAATATAAAGGTTATGGCGGAAGCCGCTATCTTGAGCTTTTTAGAGCAATACCTAAGCCCGAAAAAGTCCGGCATTGTACGACTGCCCAAGTGTTGGGTCATAACTCTTGTCCGTCTGCCCAGAACGGACCATGCGAGAAGGGAGCCGATAAAGGCGTTGCCCAGACCTATCCAAGTAGAGGCAAGACCGAAGTTCCAACCGAACTGACCTGCATAGCCGACAAAAATAACTGCGGAAAAATAAGAAGTACCGAAAGCGAAGGCGGTAAGCCAAGGACCTACGGAGCGTCCGCCCAATACGAAACCGTTAACATCGGTGCTGTGTTTACGGCAATATATGCCGATACCTACCATTACTGCAAAAAATACTACCAACAAAACAGATATTACGACCATACAGTTCACATCCTTTTATAAAATTTTTGTTTTTTCTGTTTTTATGACATATTTTGGCTTGCTACAAGTCCTTCGCCGCCGTAAAGCTTGCGAAGTAAAGGTTTTTCTATTTTACCTGTGGGGTTACGGGGAACATCTGCAAATATGATTTTACGGGGGCGCTTATAACGGGGCATACCCTTGCAAAACTCGTTTATATCATCTTCACTGCAGCGCATACCTTCTTTTACCGAGATTATAGCTGTAGCTATCTCACCGAGTCTTGCGTCAGGAAGGCCTATTACAGCCACATCTCTTACAGCGGGGTGAGCGCTTATAAAGTCCTCTATCTGAACGGGATAAAGGTTTTCGCCGCCTGTTATAATTACGTCCTTCTTGCGGTCAACAAGATAGATAAAGCCGTCTTCGTCCATCATTGCCATATCACCCGTGTAAAGCCAGCCGTTCTTTAAGGAAGCGGCGGTGGAGGCGGGATCGTTATAATAACATTCCATATTACCGTCGCCCAGCAAGATCAGCTCGCCAACGTCGCCCTGCTTAACCTCGTTACCTTCAGGGTCTACTATCTTGGTTTGCCAACCGTAGCCAGCTTTACCGATAGCGCCAACCTTATGTACGTTTTCAACGCCCAAATGTACCGCACCGGGACCGATGGATTCTGAAAGACCGTAGTTTGTATCGTATTGATGACCGGGGAAATACTCAAGCCAACGGTTAATAAGACTCTTGGGGACAGGCTGTGCGCCAATATGCATAAGACGCCATTGTTCGAGTTGATAGTTCTCTATCTTCAAGTCGCCGCGGTCAAGACTGTTAAGTATATCCTGCGCCCACGGCACAAGAAGCCATACTATAGTACATTTTTCGGAAGATACGGCGTTAAGCACATCCTCGGGCTTTGTACCCTTTAATAGCACCGCCTTGCCGCCGGAAAGGAGCGAGCCGAACCAGTGCATCTTTGCACCTGTATGATAAAGAGGCGGTATACAAAGGAAGATGTCATCCTTGGTCTGACCGTGATGCGCCTGCTCCACCTTACAGGAGTGCATAAGGCTTCTGTGGCGGTGAAGTATCGCCTTGGGGAAGCCCGTTGTGCCGGATGAAAAGTAGATTGCCGCAAAGTCATCGTCCGCAAGGGGGATATTGGGGTTATCGCCGCGGCAATAATACGTAAGCTTAAAATAATCCTCAGCAAAGGTGGGGCACATACCCTCCCCTGCGTAGATAAGTGTACGGTTTTTACCGATATCCTCTGCTATTTCTTCAACTCTGCCTATAAACTCGGGTCCGAAGACCAGCATATCAACCTCTGCCAAATCGAGGCAATATTTTATTTCGTCAGCTGCGTAGCGGAAGTTAAGAGGAACAGCCAAAGCACCGGTCTTAAGGATGCCGAAATATATAGGCAGCCATTCGAGGCAGTTCATAAGAAGGATTGCGACCTTATCGCCCTTTCTTATGTTGCGGGAAAGAAGAAAATTTGCAAAGCGGTTGGCTTTTTCATTAAATTCCGCCCAGGTGATCTCCTTGCGAAAATCGGTATAACCCGTAGCTTCGATAAGATTATACTCCTTCCAAACAACACGTCTGGGCTGTTGTTCGGGATTAAGCTCCACCAAAGCAGAGTCATTACCGTAAAGGTTACTGTTACGCTCCAACAAATCAATAATAGGCATTTCGGTCTTCTCCTTTTTTACATAAAAAAATAGGTACTGCGCATTGGCAGCACCCCGTAAACATATACGTCCTTATAATATCAGGATATGTCCGTCCGTATTTAGCCAACGCAAATTAACCACAACAATAATAGCTGCGGTAATAATAGTATGCGTAAGCGAATACACGATTATCGAACATATTACATCCCTCCGTAAGTGTTGTGGGTAGTTTAGCACACTATCTTCTGTTTGTAAAGCCCTTTTTGAAAAAAACTTTATAAAAATACAATTATTATGCATTTTTACAAAAAATTCACCAAGTCATTTGGTAATGGTGTATAATAAAATTTGTAAAGAGGTGAGCAGATATGAAATACAGTCATATAATCTGGGATTTTAACGGGACAATACTTGACGATGTAACTCCTTGTATTGACGTGCTTAACACAATGCTTGAGAAACGAAAATTAGGCAAGATAAGCAAGGAGATGTACCTTGACGTGTTTGGCTTTCCGATAAAAAGCTATTACGAAAAGCTTGGCTTTGATTTTACAAAAGAGAACTACGGCGTTATGGCCATAGAATGGTCGGGGCTTTACAAAGCCGCCGCAGAAAACAGCGGTATATGCAAAGGCGTCGAGGAAGCACTTGAATATTTTAAAAAGCTGGAACTGCCCCAATACATCCTTTCCGCCACGGAATACAGTATGCTTAAGGAGCAAATCAAGGCCTTGGGGATAGGCTCTTATTTTACAGAGCTGTTGGCACTTAAGGATTTTCACGCCGTAAGCAAGGTATCCCTTGGTAGAGAATGGGCGGAAAAGGTAAAGCCCCAACGGATGCTGTTTATAGGTGATACCCTGCACGACTACGAAACCGCCGTGGCGATGGGTGCGGAATGCGTGCTGATAGCGGCAGGTCATCAAAGCAGAGACAGGCTTTTAAAATGCGGTGTACCTGTTATAAACAGTGCGGAAGAGCTTATCCCCTACTTTGAAAAATGCAACTGATAAACAAAACGCCTCAAATGCGCTGATTTGAGGCGTTTTTTTCATCAAGTTCTGTTGCTGAGTAAACGTCTGAGAATTACAAGGTCGGTGGTAGTAATTATCAAGTCGCCGTTAAGGTCGCCAAGCGCCAAAATTTCATCGGTAACCGGCGTTTGCTTGCTTACCACCTTGCGTAATATTACGTAGTCTACGGTGGAAACCAACCCGTCGTTATTGACATCGCCGTACGCCTTAACCACCGTAACGGTACAGCTTGCGGAATACCCTCCACTGCTTGCGGTTACGGTAACAGTTCCATCCTTTAACCCCGTTACATAAGCACCGTCGGTAGAGAGCACCGTGGGGTCGCTTACCGTCCAAACCACGTTTTTATCGGTGGCGTTTTCGCCAAGCACCGTCGCGGAGAGCCACTTGGAAGTGCCGTAAGGCACGTAAAGCGAACTTGCGGAAAGACTTATGCCCGTAGCTGCGATCTTTTCGCTTGCAGAGGCTTTGGTTGGCAAGTCACGATTAAAGTGCAAGGTAAAATGATTGCGAACGGCGTGCCCCGATGTGTTCTTGTTGTATGCCGCAAAAGCTCCGTCCGTATTAATATTGCCTGCAGAGTCTATTACAAACACTTGCGGTTGGTCACCGCCCAAATACACATCTGCGGTCTTAACACCGCTGCTTATAACCT
Organism: Oscillospiraceae bacterium; assembly: GCA_015064945.1. GTDB lineage: Bacteria > Bacillota > Clostridia > Oscillospirales > CAG-382 > SIG636. The sequence continues at coordinate 40,114 of SVRF01000011.1, forward strand.
TTACGTCGTCCTGACCGAAGTAAATGCCTGCATACAAGATGGAAGGCTGTGTTGCGGTATACAAATTTTCTACATAAGAGCCTCTGCCGTGATGGTTGCTGTCAAGGAAGTCGATATCCGTATTAACAACACCTTTATGCAAATAAAGCATATAGTCCACCGCTGTAGAACCGCTGGTGTTATTACCATTATATGTAGTACCCACATCATCGGGGAAGGTATCGCCCGTAAATAAAAGCTTTACGCCCGCAAACTCTATAAGATACCAAGTAGAAGAACAGTTTTCCCAGGCGGTTGAATCTTTGTTAAGTGTGCTGTTTGTGCTCCAATCCTTGGAGGTACAAATAGTAACAGTAATGGGATAGCTTGTATCTGTAGTAGATAATGTATTACAATTGTTAAAACACCTAACAATTTCTTTTTCAAAACCAATCTGTGTGGGAGAAAGGTCGGGACTGTAAGTAAGACAATTGCTTACCATTGTATCGAAGCCATTAAGATACGCAGAGTAACCGGCTGCCCCTGTGCCGGCGGGGTCTTTTGTGGTGTACATTTTTTTGATGTTAACATAAGGGCTTTTACTGATATAGTAACGCAATGCGTGTATATGGTCCGAGTGCCAGTGGGTTATAAAGCTTATTATTTGAACCTGACACTTTTCGGAAAGCAACAGTCTGTAATACTGTGCTTCTGTAAGAGCGCCGGAAGCAAGGCCGTCTGCAAGGAATTCTTCTCGCAGTTCCAACAGATAATCAAGAGATTTTCTGTTATTGTTACCGCTGTCTATCATAAAGACGGTGCCGTTATAGTCTAACACCGTACCGTCGTTTTTGGTAATAGATCTTGCTATCCATTGCATTTCGTTGGTGTGTATGCGGAAATCACCGTCCTGCGCCGCATATTGGTTGGCAAATACAGTTTCCTCAAGGTCGGAAAGAACCGTTACCTGACAGTACAAAGTTTTTGCGCCCCAATCTCCCGTATACGTCATGGTTATTGTAGCCGTACCCTCGGAAACACCCTGAACCTTACCCTTGGTAACTGTAGCGACAGAGGGATCGGAGGAAATAAAGCTTATACTGTCCTCACGGCTTGCCGATGCAAAACTGTAGTCGATGGTATTTGTTCCGCCAACCAGCACATAAAGCTTTTCGTCACAGGTAAATGCAGCACTTTCGTTTACGGCAGGCACATTCTTTGCGCCTGCGGCGGTGTAATAAGAGTTTGTGACTGCTTCACCGTATACGTAAACAGTTTGTCCGTTTTCCGCAAAAGTAACATAGGGACGAATGGTATACATATCATCGTAGTCGTCTACACTTTGACCCGAAACGCTTGCCTTAAGCTGAGTCCCGTTGAGGCTGCCGGCATACTTAACAGCGGAGGCTGTGTTTGCTTTAAGTTCGGCATCCCCCAATACGTCGGACTTTACGGCAAGAACACCATAGCTTAATGTTTTAGCAGAGATGCTGTTATAAAAAGCACCCGCCGTGTTTACATTTACACTTACTTCCAAGGAGGGAGTATTGCTTACGCTTATATCACAGCCACCAAACAGCTGTGCCCTACCGCCGAAATTCTGCAAATTATATTCCACACGTACAAGAGTGGGGAAAGGATAGCTTGCCTCCCAAAGTATTGAGTTGTTTATGTTGGAGTTAAGAAGAGCCAAAACTTCATCTGAACAAAGACTGCTTACTTCGGTGCCCCCGTCAAAGTTTGTGTTGATGCCCTTAAGACCGAAGCAAGTATTTGCAAAAGCTGTATACGCGTAAATGCCCGTTCCCTCGCTGTTTTTTACAGTAGAACTAGTATAAGATATCGCTCTGCCCGAAGATACGCTGCCATAATTGAAGCTACGCTTAACCTTAACGTACTTGTTGTCCTCCAAGGTGCCCTCGAAATAAGCCTCACCAACTATGCCTGCAACGGAGGGGCTGTTGTCTTTTGAGCTTATTGTGCCGGTGTTATAGCAATTATACAACTCTGTATCTCGTATGTCGGAAGCACCGCCCGACCTGCCGGAGATACCGCCCACATAGGAGGTACCCGTAACGTTACCTTCGTTGGCACAACTGTTTATGTTAATGCTTTTAGCACAACCTACTATGCCCGCGGTGTAGCCGAAGCCGGAAATCGTACCGTTATTATAACAATTTACTATCTCGCCGTTGGCAAGCCCATCGGCAGTATTGCTACCTCCGGAGATGCCCGCTGTATAGTTTGCGGTGTTTGTATTTTTTACATTACCTTTGTTAACGGAATTATATATCTCTATTGCTCTGCCGCAACCAACGATACCTGCGGTATAGCCGCTTGTGCCGCCGCTGATATCTCCGCTGTTCAAACAGGCTTCCACAACGTTATGACCGTAGCCGTCAACCTGCCGTGTACCGCCCAAAATACCGCCTACGGCAGAAACGGTACAGGAAACAGAAGCGTTATTTATACATTTTTCTATTTGCACTCTGGAAGCGCCTGCGGAAACATAGCCCATAATACCGCCAACCCATTTAGAGCCACTTACCGCCGCTTGGTTTTCACAACCGTAAATTGCAAGACTGGGAGAGGTTGCTTCGTTATTTATATCTATATCCGTATCCACGGAACTACTGTTTTTTGCGTTGCCGCCCACAAATCCGCCAACACCCTTAGCGCCCACAACGCGCATATTACAAACACTGTTTACAATATCCACGCCAACCCTTGCCTGCCCTACAAAGCCGCCTGTAAGGTTTGCGCCTTCTATATAGCCCTTTGAAAGTGTAAGGTTTTTGATATTGGCATAACGTGCCGTACCAAAGAAGCCCACGCAATTGGAAGAAGCGTGCACAATATACATACCGTAAATGGTAAAGCCGTTGCCGTCAAACTCGCCTTCAAAACGGCGGTTTGTTTCATCTGCGTATCCCGGAGGAGTCCAGGTATGTGCAGAATCTCCGCCGTTTGTCGGCTTGACTGTAGATGACCAATTTTTCCATTCATCCCCGTTAGGGTCGTTGTAATATATGTCACAGGTAAGCTTATAGTGCGCATTGTCAGCATCCTTGGTTAGAGCAGTGGTTGAAGTATCATTACCGCTGTAATAGGTAATTGTACCCGTACTTAATGCCACCTGCTTACGGAAATACGCCAAATCGCTCGGCGAAGAAATAAGAAAAGGATTGGTATCCGTACCCGCCCCTTTCAAATAGGTGGAATAACCGCTCCAGGTAAAGTAACCGCTGTCTGCGGAGCTGGCCGTTAAAACCTCCCCGGGTACAAGCACAAAGCTGCTTAAAAGTACAGCCGCAAATAAAAGAACAGTAAAACTTCTTTTTACAAAATTACGCATCAACACAACAACGCCTCCTTAGACACTAAAACATAATATAATTATACATTTTTTATTCCGCTTTATCAATAACGCCAATTACACAAAAATACAAGTGCATTTATGGTAAAAAGCAACAAAACCGCCTGCATTTATATGCAAGCGGCTTACCATAATGTTATAAATTATCTATTATCTTCAAGATACTTGCCTATTGTGTTACTTACAAGCGTCGGTGCAGCCGTCAATGCAAGCCCTATGAGAGAAAGAACAAGGGCGGCATACCAACCGATACCAACTGTGGACTCTACATTACTGTAAAGCTCAGCACTGCCGACAGCACCCAAAAAGCCATACACTACTGCGGCAAGCAAGGTGCCGTAAAACAAAACACCCGAAACAAAGGGGATAAAACTGTTTCTGATCTTGGGCAAGGTAACTTGAAGGACCAAAACAATAATATACAGGGCAAATAAAACAGCACATACCGTAAGAAGGACCTTTGCTGTCTCAAGCCGAGAGCTGAGACGGTCAAAGCCTATTTCTTCGCCGTTGCTGAAGCCTATGCCTCCGTAAGGACCAAACCGCCTGTAAAGATGTGATTTTGCATTTTCGCCTATAAAAAAGCCGTACCAACTCACAAAGCGAGTACAAAATGCAAGAACCGCCACCACAAAAGCGGAAATAACATCGGTATAAAACAAAACTTCTTTTTTATTATCGTTTTTTTCTTTTATGATACCTGTATTGTTTTCTATATTTTCCACAAGAACACCTCCAAGGACAACACATATATTATGCCCTATTTTCTCTTTATTGTCAATAGCTTTTTGAGCGCAAAAAAGGTCGGCAAAATTGCCGACCTTTTTAGTGCGTTTTGTTTATGCGTTAAGTGCCTTTACCTTACTTGTGATAACAGAAACGAGATTAGGCTTGAACAGAAGAACGATGCCGATGAGAGTGTGATAAAGTGTCAACCACCAACCGCCGGCTATACCGGTTTCCATAGAATAGAAATAATAATCATATTCTGCCGTTAATCCTGCAATGAAGCCTAAAATTACGCAAAGTACAAGGAGACCGTAAAACGCCAAGCCGAGAAGCTTGTTTAAATCGATCTTAGAAAGCGCAGGAACGAAAACGTTTATGTTAATTATGCTGGTTACCAACCATGCTGCAAATACAACGATATTTATTATCAAGAACACTTTGATAACAACCATAAAGCCACTTATGTCACCTATAGAACCCTCGCCCGGGACACCGTAAGGACCAAATCCGGAACCGGGATTATCTTTTATTTTGTACCAATCGGTAAAGTGAATACCGAAAAGTAAGATAGTGAACAGAGTGAAAACAACCTTATCCAACGTAAACTTAGAGAAAAGGTCTTTCTTGTTGATAGGTGCACGTTGGGGGCGTGCAGGTGCTTGATACTGAGGTTGCTGGGGAGCTTGATACTGAGTCTGCTGGGGTGCTGCTTGCTGGCAAGAGCAAACACTGCCATCGGGTATCTGTCTGCCGCATTTACTACAGAACATTATTATATCCTCCTAAAATTATAATTTATACACAGGTATTATATAGCATCCCAACGGCTTTTGTCAATAGTTTTGAATATTTTCTACCCATTTTTGCAGTTTGCAGGATTTTTTACGGTGCGTTTATTTTTTACATAAAGAAAAAAAATAAACGTGCAGATAAAATGCTATTGACTTTTTTTTGCCGATGTTTTATACTCATTATATAAAACAAGTGTACCAGTACGGTGCACAAACTAATCAAAAAAGGAGACACACGGCAAATGAAAAAGCGTTTACTCAGCTTAGTAATGGCTTTGGCGATGATAGTATCGGCAATGTGCATTACTTCCACCACAACCGCTTCCGCTATTGACGATGCGGATTTCGTTGCGCCCGAGGTTCTTATTCCCGATTATCTGGCGCTTCCCGATGATGACCTTCTTACCGATGATCATTCTTTCATCCTTGCTGAAGGTACCCGTTATGAACAGACAGTTACTTCCTTGTTCATATCTGCAGACAAGGCTAACCGTCCCGGTACTTTTAACACTCAGAAGTACATAATCGTTCACAACACCGGTTCTTATCCCGCTTCCTCCACCGCTTTGGCAAATGCAAACTACTGCAGAAACACTGATGCTTCTGTTTCTTGGCATTACACCTGCGGTAACGACGGCATCCATCAGCAGCTGCCCGTTAACGAAAAAGGCTGGCACGCCGGCGGTAATTACTGGGCTTCCGGCGCAACCTATGATGAAAAGGTTGCTGCAGGTTGGATTCCCGATGCTTCCAACAGCTCCAGCGTTGGTATAGAAACCTGCGTTGACGGCTTCCCTGCTGACAACACCTCTGCAGGCGAACATTGGAACACCACCGAAATGTACGAGTGGTACGAAAC
>SVRF01000012.1 GCA_015064945.1 Oscillospiraceae bacterium
GGAAAGGAGGTAACAAAATGGCAAACAGAAGACCTGCGGGTGATGGAATGGTTCGGCAGAAGAAGCGCGGCCAATGGGAAGGGCGCATCACCGTCGGTCACAAGAGCGACGGCAAGCCGATCTTCCGTTACGTCTACGGCAAGACGCAGAAGGAGACTCTTGAAAAACTGCATCAGCGCATTGAGGACTACCGCGGCGTGGAGCTGACCGAGGACAGCAAGATGACCCTTGGCGAGTGGCTCGACCGATGGCTCAACGAGTATATGATCTTCACCATCCGTGAGAGCACCTGGGACAGCTACGCTTCGATGATCCGCATGCACGTGAGACCTTACCTCGGCGATAAGCCGGTGGCGTTCATTACCACCGCCGACGTGCAGAGAATGTATAACAAGATCAAAAAGAACGGTCGGCGGGAGGCGCATCCTCTTCACGGATACGAGCTTGCCGACAGCACGGTGCGCAGTGTTCACATGATGCTCCACGAAGCCATGGATGCGGCGGTGAGGGAGCGGCTCATCGTCAAGAACCCCACCGACGGCACCACCATTCCGAAAAATAATTACGCGCCCAAGCAGATACTCACTGAAGCACAGCTTGAAAAGTTTATGCGCATCGCAATGCAGGACGAAGTATGGCGCGACTTCTTCTACACAGAGCTAACAACGGGACTTCGCCTCGGTGAGATCTGCGGACTGCGATGGTCGGACTTCGATGAAGCGAGCGGACGGCTGAAGATCTCGCGGACGGTGAAGAGAAAGAAAGGCGGCGGTGTGACCTGGGGCGACACCAAAACCGAAACGGGAATGCGCAACATCCTGCTGCCGCCGAGCACCGCGGAGATACTGCGAGAGAGAAAGAAAACGGCAAAGAGCGAATGGATCTTCCCGAACATCTATAGACCCGAGGAAGCGATGCATCCCGAGTATCCCTACAACCGTATGAAAACCTTGCTGAAGCAAGCGGGGCTACCGCTGATACGCTTCCACGATCTCAGGCACACCTTCGCCACCCACGCGCTGACGGGCGGCGTGGATGCTAAAACGCTGTCCCGAATCCTCGGGCACACCAACGCCAGCTTCACGCTGGACACCTACACCCACGTGACCACCGATATGCAAAAGCGCGCATCGGGCATCGTCGGTGGATTTATGGAAGACCTCATCATAAAGGAGTGAGATAAATGGCAAAGAGACGAGCAAACGGGAAAGGTACGCTTAGACAACGAGGTGACGGACGGTGGGAAGGCAGAGTGGTGGTCGGCTACGATGACAAGGGCTTGCCCATCACAAAAAACGTCCTCGCGCATACCAAGACCGAGTGTGCCGAAAAGCTCGAAAAGCTGAAAGAGGAATACCGACCGCCGAGCACACGGTGCAAGCCGGATATGCTGTTCGGCGATTGGATGGAGTTCTGGTACGAAAACTATTCTAAGCCGGCCATCCGACCGCTGACACAGCGAAACTACGAGAACCGAATCTACGACCACATCATCCCCGAGATCGGCAAGATACCGCTGAACAAACTGACGCAAAACGATCTGCAACAGTTCTATGCACGGCTGAAGCGAAACGGTCGAAAGCAGTACGTTGATAAATATGGAACGGGACTGTCCGATCGTATGGTGCGAGCCTGCCACGCAAGCTGTCGCATGGCACTTGAAAAAGCGGTAGCCGAAGGACTGATACGAGTCAATCCCGCCATCGGTTGTAAACTGCCGCCCAAGAAAGCGCGGGAGATGCAGGTACTCTCAAAGGAAGAATTACAGCGGTTCCTGATGCAGGCCAAAGAAGACGGATATTATGAACTGTTTCTGCTGGAACTCGGCACGGGAATGCGTCGTGGTGAGATCATGGGATTACAGTGGGATGACCTCAAATTCCGCACGGGAGAATTGCACATCGTTCGCCAGGCGTGTGCCGTGAACGGAAAAATTGAGATATCTACACCCAAGACTAAAAGTTCCATCCGCACAGTAGTATTACCGCCGTCGCTGGTAGAGGTGCTCAAAGAATACAAGGAAACGGTAAATTCAAAGTGGATGTTTCCATCGCCGCAAAATCCCGACGTGCCGAGATATCCTACCTCGGTCAGTGATATCCTGTCAACTCTCCTCAAACGGGCGGGATGCAAGCACGTGCGATTCCACGATCTGCGACACACATTCGCCACGATGGCATTGGAAAACGGCATGGACGTGAAAACGCTGTCGGCAACGATAGGTCACGTGTCAGCGGCAACGACGCTGGATATCTACAGCCATATGACCGACACGATGCAGATGCAGGCGGCGGTGAATATCGACCGCAAAATCGGCGGTACAAATGCGCAGATGCCCGTGGTAGTGCAAACACCCGAGGCGACGGCAAAACCGCCCGTAAACGCCCCGTGTGCGCCCACAGAACCCCATCCCGAGCCCGTCCCGAGAAAGATACGCAAGAGCGGCACGGGATGCCTGTATCAGATAAACGACAACCTCTGGGAAGGCAGCTTCTTCCCAAGACTGCCGAACGGTAAGCGCAAGAAATTCAACGTCTACGCCGAAACAAAAGAACAGTGCGAAATCAAACTCGCCGAGATGATCGAGCGAGTGAAAGCAGAAATCGCGGAAGAGAAGGCAAAACTAAAAGAGGGCGCCGAATAAGGCCCCTCAAAATTTGGGTTGCAGAAAACAAAGAAAAGTGGTTTATTATAACCATGCATCCTTCGCAACTAAAGGTTGTAAAAAACGACCACAGATATAAAATTTGAGGTGCAATGGTCAAAGAAGAGCCCGAAATATCATCTATATTTTAAGTTTAGTGATTAAAATTCCCTTATTATTGAAACAATATTGAGGATATATTCCCTCACGCCATTGACATTTCCCTTATATTATGTTAAAATTTAAGGGAAAGAAAGCGAGGCTAAGGTTATGAGAACATTTAACTACTCAAAAATTAACGAGCAAAAATGGGATTCGGAACTACTTGGCTTGATAGCAGCAATTTACAAAGAAGCCGGAAAGCAGGAGATGTATCTCAAGCAACGCCCGGAAGAACTTGAAAAGCTCGTTGAGATTGCAAAAGTGCAAAGCACCGAGAGTTCCAATGCTATTGAAGGTATTGTTACTACAAATACGCGAATCAAGCAGATTGTAGAGGATAAGACCATGCCTAAAAATAGAGATGAGCAAGAGATAGCCGGATACCGTGATGTATTAAATATCATCCACGAGAGCTTTGATGCCATCTCGATTACTCCTAATTATATTCTGCAGCTCCATAAAATTCTGTATAGCCATATGAATAACCCGGCGGCAGGCAGAACAAAGAGCGTACAGAATTACATTAGTGCAACCTATCCCGACGGTAGTACGAGAACATTGTTCACTCCGCTCGATCCGTTTGAAACGCCGAACGCGCTCGAAAGCATATGTAACGAGTTTAATCGAGTAATCGGTAATAACGAGTTAGAGCCGCTCATAGCAATTCCAGTATTCATTCACGATTTTCTCTGTATTCATCCTTTTAACGATGGAAACGGAAGAATGAGCCGTTTGCTCACAACTCTGCTCCTTTATAGAAGTGGGTTCTATGTTGGAAAATATATATCGCTCGAAGCAAAGATCGCCAAGAATAAGGACTTATACTACGATGCGCTTGGCGAAGCGCAGAATGGTTGGCACGAAGGAAATGCGGATGCCGTTCCGTTCATCAAATATCTGCTTGGCACGATACTTGCAGCCTATAAGGATTTTGAAGATAGGTTCGCGCTTGTGGAAATAAAGTTGCCGGCACTTGAAACTGTTCGCCGTGCAACGTTGAATAAGATCGGCAGATTCTCAAAGCAAGATATTCGAGAGCTTTGTCCTTCGCTTAGTATAAGCTCTATCGAAGGTGCGCTTCGCAAGTTGGTTGCCGAAGGAGAGATCAAGCGTGAGGGAAATGGAAAGAATATTAAGTATTTCAGACTCAAATAAAAATTCAGTCCGATTTTAAAGTTGTTGGAGGATTGGCAAAATGAGTAGAATTAAAATAGAAGCTAACGTTGAAAGGATGCTTTATTCGGAAGCCATGGGAAGATGCATGAACCCAGCCTGTCAAGAAGAACTCTTTATCAACGATGGTGATATAATGGAAAAAGCTCATATTGAAGCTTACTGCTCAACGCAGGATAACTCGTTTGAAAATCTGGTTATACTGTGTCCAAATTGTCATACAAAATTTGATAAATTACATTCATTCAAAGAGGAAGAAATACGCGAGTGGAAGAGAATTAGGAAAGAAGAAGTCCAACACTTTTTTTGCAAAAAATTCTCAACTTTCGAAGAACTGGAAGCGGAGGTCGCTCCAATTCTTTTACAGAACAAATCGTATTTTGAAAATTACTTTTTAAATGAAAATAAAACCTTATGGGATAAGGTGGAAGGGAAAATTCTTGTCAATAACAGGAAGCTTAAAAACTTATTTGAAAGCAATTTAAATCTGTTCCAAACAAATTCTGAAAACTCATACTCAAACTTATGGTATATTCAGCAGTTTATCACTCATGCAGATGAATTTGAGGCTACACGTGTAGATGAAGAAAAGTGCCGCCAAGTATTATTTCCTACAGAAATAAACTCAATTTTTGGGATTGCTCCGGTTGTGAATTCATTACTCCCTTGGACAGAATCATTCGAAGCGTTAATAACTTGTTTCAAGAAAAAGGGGATATTCAAGAGTATTGTCCTTGGAGTTCCGGATCCTTATATATCATTTAAAGATGAAACCCCTGCTCTTTTCTTGAAAGATATTCCTCGATTAAGACAACTAATACATGATTATAAGTGTTTTAGAAGTAATAAAATGCGGTTTGAGAGTTTGAATTTTGTGTTCACCTGTTTAAGAGGAAAGAAGCTCAAGTGGAAATATCTGAATTCAAGTAATTTGCGCGAAATAATCGTGAACGGTATAAAATTTATTTTCGTGTACGAATATTGTTTGAGTGATGTTGCTTTAATGTCTATGTCTCCGGTAGAGAACAGCATTATTGTTAATCTTCACGGTTGGAATGGAAAAAGTTGTATTTCGCAGAAGGCTTATGAACGCGCAAAGAAAATGAAGGTTAACTTGATGACAACCAATGAATTTCGTGATTATATAAGCGTGATGTAAAATGGATTACGATTTTATTGAAATAGCGAAAAAACGCCTGTCTTTATTAGAAGAAATCGAGCACGCTTATCTGTTTGGTTCCGTATTAATTGAATCCAAAGAGCCGAATGATATTGATGTTTTAATTATTTACTCTAAGTATAGCGATACACTACATAGACAGGTTCAAGAACTGACAAAAGAATTGGAAGCTAATAGCGGATTGCCCGTTGATTTAACCGTGCTTAGCGGTGAAGAAGAAAAAGAAGTACAGTTTTTAAAACGTATCAAAGCATTACAATTAAAATAACACCAATTAGATGCTTTGACGGTTGCTTCATGGATTATAGAAGATTCGCAATAAAAAAGAACTAGAGAAGGGTTACTATGTATATTGATAAGATTGCAATAAAAAGATATAGAAGTATAGATCCAGTAGGTATAGAAATCGATTGCAATAAAGGATTGAACATTATAATAGGTGAAAACAATTCCGGCAAGACAGCAATCATAGATGCACTCAGAATAGCTTTATCTATAGGGGATTATAAAAGAGGTATTTATGTAAAACCATCGGACTTTCATATCAATTTGTTTGGTAAACAAAGTAAAACAATAAACATAGATTTATATTTCTCCGATTTAACCATACAAGAAGCGACAGCTTTCTTTTTGCTGACCGACGGAACGGATACAAGCAAAGCCGAATTGCATTTGGAATATACATTATATCTTGACAAAAACGGCAAACAGAAAGTGCGTGAGGAAGTTAAGGGTGGTCCGAATAATAATTCTGTGCCGAGAGAAACTTTGGAAAATATCAGCTTATTATATCTTGGCGCAATAAGAAATGCCGAGATAGATTTAAAGCCAGCAAAAACAAGTCAAGTTGCAAGTATTTTATATTCAGTAACTAATGATACCGATAGAAAAAGAATTGAGGACATGCTGGTTGAAACCAACCACAGCATTGCAAAAGATTGTGCAATTAAGAGAACTGAGGAAATTATAAATAGAAATCTTTTGAATATTGAGAAGGAAGAGATGAATGAACAAATCCATATCTCTTTGGTAGATCCTCAATTCGATTCGGTGGCCACTTCCTTGAAAGTTGATTATGTGAGCGAAAGATATGTTAAAATTTCAAAGGACGATTTCAATCTCATATTAGACGAGCTTTCTTTAACGGAAAATGACATAACAGGATGTACAATCACCTCACCTAAACATCCAAACTTAATAGCTGTAAATTTGAAACAATTATACGAAAATAGCAGATTCGCAGGTTTGTATGAAAGACTATGTTCTATAGCTCAAAATATCAGTCACGATATTTCTTTGAACGGATTGGGATATAATAACTTGCTTCATATGGCAACCTCGCTCGGCGATTTGCAAGAGAATCCGAGCGATGAAGAAATTAGAGTTCTACTAATAGAGGAACCTGAAGCACATTTACATCCTCAACTTTTAGAACTGTTGTTTGATTTCTTCCGGAAAGCTAACACAGACTCAAAAATTCAAATTTTCATGACATCTCACTCGCCATCATTGGTTGCAAAAGCGGATTTGGATGATATACATATTATAACATCTTCGAAATTAGGAAAAAAAGAAATAACATCTATCAAGGATTCTTCGCTTGATGTAAATTTAAAAAATGATTTAAAAAGATATCTGGATGTTACAAAAAGCCAAATGTTATTTGCCAAAAGAGTGATTTTTGTAGAAGGCATTAGCGAAGCACTTCTATTGAATTCCTTTGCAAAATTGTTGAAAAAGCCTTTGGATAAACATTCGATTGAAGTAGTTAGTTTGGGCGGGGTAGCATTCGAGCCATTTGCTAAACTTTTTATAAAAGAGGGCGAACACAGTTGTTTGAATATACCATGGGTTGTTATTTCTGACGATGATAGGTGTACAAATAACGAAGATAAGTATAAAATCAAAAATGAAACTCTTGTATATTCAAGTTTAGATGTAAGTGGGATTGTTCAACACTTAAGCCAGGGAGAAATATCTCATAGAGCTAAAAAGCTTGCTGCATTTTCTCCTACTAACGTTAAACTCGCAACAAAGACCTTGGAATATGAGCTGGCAAAAATTGAGAGCAATATTCCTATTTTGTTGAAGGTATTACAAAGTCATCACCCTGACATAGCCAACGATATTCGCAATAGAATTAAGCAGACAAACGATGATGGAACTGCAAATCCAAGTTTTGAGACAGCCGATAAGATTGCCGTGAGATTATGGGTCGCTATACGAGATTGCAAGGGCGCATTTGCTCAGGATTTATCAAGAGAGATAGTAAATGGAATTTGTGAGGAAGGAGATAATTTTAAATTCGAAGTACCTCAATACATAAAAGAGGCTTTTAACGAGATTTTAAAATAAATAGAAAATGGCAGAGAAATTAACAAAGTCACAAGAAAATGTTATTAAATTATCTGGGAAAAACGTTTTGAAAGCTTGCCCTGGAAGTGGCAAAACTTATGTAATTTCTCATAAAGTTGTCTCAGAGTTGAGGACTTGGAAATATAAGAATTCCGGCATGGCGGTTTTGTCTTTTACCAATGTTGTAAAAGATGAATTAATCAATAATATTAAGAAGATAACTGGGAAAATAGGACTGCCATATCCGCATTTTATAGGAACTTTGGATTCTTTTATTTCGCAATATATTATAATGCCATTTGGAAACTGTGTTTTAAAATGCGGCGTAACTCCTACCATTGTAGAAGGAGATTACTATGAAACGATAATGCGTAGTTACTGGAGTCGAGAATGTTACGGTAATTATTGCGAATTGAAAGATTTTTATATTACTCCTTCCGGAAATGTATGTGATGAGAAAGAAAAGTTAATAAAATGCAAACTTAAGGGTAAAAAGCCGTGCGAGAGAGCCAAGGAGACGCTCTTGAATAATTCTATCCTATCGTGCAAAGAGGCCACACTATTTGCAATTGAAATTTTAAAAAACAATCCGAAAGTATTAAAATTAATTGCAAATAGATTCCCATATTTTATAGTGGATGAAGCTCAAGACACTTCCAAAGAACAAATGGAGTTGCTCAATTTGCTTTTTGATGGCGGTGTTACAAACGTTATTCTCATAGGGGATCCTGATCAGGCTATATATGAGTGGAGAGATGCTGATCCCAGTGTTTTCTTGAATATGTACAACGACGAAAAATGGAATTCCGTGGAGTTAAATGAAAACTTTAGATGCTCCCAGAATATATGTAATGCAACCAAAATCTTTTCATCCTTATCTGCGGTTTCCGATGCCGTTGGAGACTCAAAAGAGTGTGATATAAGGCCGATTATTATTAGATATAAAGCCGAAGAACGAAGCAAACTAATAGAAGAGTATCTGGGATTTGTAGCTTCTTTAGGTATTGATATTACACCTGGAAATGTAGCCGTGTTAAACAGAGGAAAAATGGCGATATCAGGCAAAGATTATAGTCAGATTAAGGATCTTTGGCAGAACCCCAAAACTCTTTTTTTAGCGCAAGCAACACACGCCAAAGGGCTGAAGGATTCATCCAATTTGTATAGACATGTAGAGAAGCTTCTTTATTATTTGATATTCCAAAAGCACGATAGAATCGACCGCGAATTAATAAATAAAAATTTTGATGTTAGAAAGTGGAAAAAAATGATTTTTGACTTGTCGGTGCGGTTACCGTGTCCAGAAATGTCATTACAAGACTGGAAAATCAAAATTCCGCAAGTACTAACTGATTTTTCAAAAGATAATGATATAGAGTTCAAGGTTAATGATGTTATCGGAACCAAAACATGGGTAAAAGATGAAAATCTCAAGGATTTTATTAAACAACCTATCGAAGCCTTTTTTGCAGGTTCGTCTCATGAACGCTATACAAATTCAACGATACATTCAGTAAAAGGCCGTACTTTTGAAGCTGTGATGCTTATTATAAATAGCTCAGGTAAATTAACGGAAAAAATGATAAACACGAAACCCATAGATTCGGAGGAAATAAGGACATTTTACGTTGCAGCGACAAGAGCGCGAAAACTGTTCGTTTTAGCATTGCCAGACAAAAAGAATGTTCCTACGGAGACCACAAGATTGCCTAAAGATTTTTGGAATTATAAGTGTAGTTTGTTTAGTTAGTAATACAACACGATGGCTGTCACATTGCTTACCTTTAAACGGGAAATGATGATCAATGTTCTGTATCATTAGGCGATGCGAGTTTTGACGAGTTGTTTCCATATGATGATCTTCTTCCAAATGCAATGAAACCGTTTGAGGAAGAATAAATGACTCAACCATTGCTCCGCAGTAAACAAAGAAAAGGATTTTTCGATAAGAAACTGTGTGTCAAAACTGTGGTCAAAAAATCGCAAGTTTTCTCAAAGTGGAGAGAAATCGCCTAAATAGTAATAAAAAATGACCTAAAGTGGAGATTAAATCTCTGCTTTAGGTCATTTTTGTGGTCCGAGTGACAGGGATCGAACCTGCGGCCTGATGGTCCCAAACCACCCGCGCTCCCAGCTGCGCCACACCCGGATATCTATTCAATTTTTTCTTTTCTTTGCGTGGAAGTGGGACAAACTGTGGTCAAACGCAAAATCCACGCTTTTTTGAGTTATCTTAAAACCCCGAAAGTCCGCACCGTTAAAGGCTTTTCGGGACTTCTGTAAAATCTCGGCTGTAACTGCTAGACACGCTCCCAAACCACCCGCTCTACCAGCTGAGCCACACCCCGATTATTTTTTGCCTTTTCAGCAGTTTGTGTGCAACACAGAGCTATCCGCTGATTAAGGGACGTTTAACATGCCCCAATTTACTATATTTCTATGAGAAAACCCAATGCGTAATACATTGGGTTTATTTTTCAAGTGGGGTGGATAACCGGACTCGAACCGGCGACCCTCAGGGCCACAACCTGATACTCTAACCAACTGAGCTATATCCACCATATACAATTTTGCGGGCGTTGGGGCGGCGTGAATGCCACCCCATAACCCTTGGCGTGCCTTGAGGGACTCGAACCCCCGACCCTCTGCTTAGAAGGCAGATGCTCTATCCGGCTGAGCTAAAGGCACATATCACCACTGTGGGTGTTGTTGGAGCGGGTGACGGGAATCGGACCCGCACGACCAGCTTGGAAGGCTGGGATTCTACCATTGAACTACACCCGCAGAACATTCGGCAACGCTTATCATACCATAAGCCACTCCGTTTGTCAAGGCTTTTTTGCAAAATAGTGGAAATGTATTTTGCCAAATGCTCCGTTGTTCTAAGAACCGCAGGTGATGCGTATGCTGACCACCTCGCAGTTTGTACTGACCCTCATGGGCATCCCCCAAGTGCCTACCCCCGAGGACACGATTATATGGGGGTTGTTTGTGTCCTTGCGGTAATAGCCGTAATCCACGTCATACATAGCATCGGTAACCAGACTACCGGGGAACACCTGCCCTCTGTGTGTATGTCCGCAAAGCACCAGATCCACCTCCGCGCCGTATCCCATGGCGTTGGCAGGGTTGTGCTCCAGCACGATAACAGGTAAGGTTTGGTCCTCTACGGTAAAGAATTCCGAAAACTCCCCACGTTTTTTGCCGTCGTAGCCGCCTATGGACGAAGAGTCCAAGCGTCCCACCAACACAAGCCGACCGTCAATAACGGTGTAGGCGTCGTCAAGCAAACAGATGTGGGCCTGCTTCAAAAACTCCCGCATCTGTTGATGTGTCTGCCCGCCGTCGTGGTTACCCAAACAGGTGTATACGCCGAAGGTGGCGTTAAGCTTCCGCAGGGTAGCAAGCGCTGCCTGCGGGTCCTTTACGGTTTCAAAATCCGTGTCGAAAAAATCCCCCGCAATGCATACCAAATCGGGCTCCTGTGCGTTAATTTCGGCAACGATTTTTTCAAGCCGCCGTTCAGAGCCAACCGCCCCAAGATGCAAATCGCTTATCATCACTATATTTATGTCCGAGATGTCTTTTTTGCCCGCAACGGATACCCGATATTCAACATGGTCGATCTGCGCTCCGTTGATAAAGCCGTAAACGCAGGTAACACCCGTGGAAAGCAAAACCGCAAGACACACAAATCCGTGGAACAGTCGGTGGGCGGTGAAGGGCAGCTTCATAAGCCGCGGCACTAACAGCAGCAGGTCGGCAGCCGCCGTAAACAACAGCAGATAAAACAGCACGCCCATGCAGTAAGCGCCCACAAGCCCGAAAATATGCTTTGTGTTCTTAAAAAACGGTACAAACCCACGTCCAAAGCCCAACAGCAACAGCAAGACTGCGGCGGCAACTACCGCCGCCACGTGCCAAAAGCGCAGTCCCGTAAAAAAGGCGGCAAGCCCTTGGTATAGCCGATAGGAAAGATAATAGCTTGCACCTGCCAGAAGCGAGACCGCAATAAGTATAATGATTACAAACATAGCGGGTGTCCTTTCAGCCGCAGGGCGGCTTTGTGTGCTGTCGTTAGATGGTGCTTTAATTCATTATGCCGCAAAAACGTGTGCTTTTCAATGACTTCGGATTGCTGAAAAACTTCGGTGCGTTTTGCGCTGAAAAACCTTCATAACTTGTTTCGCTTTATTCTTTGCTTAATCAATAACATTAACTGTGGTAATAACGGGCTGTTCTTCATATTTGATGGTGCCGTTATTGTCGGTGGGTTCTGCGTCCTTTACAATGGCGTCAATCACGTGCAGACCCTCGGTTACATAGCCGAATGCAGCGTATTTGCCGTCAAGGTGTTCGCTGTCCTGATGGCAGATAAAGAACTGACTGCTGGCGCTGTTCATAGCGGTGCTGCGTGCCATGGAGATAACGCCGCGCTTGTGGGACAGGTCGTTCTTTACGCCGTTTGCGGAAAACTCACCCAAAATGGTGGTGTCGCTGTCGCCGGTGCCGATCTGCTCCAAGACTTCCCAGCCTTGCCATAGGGATTTGTTTTCCAAAACAGCCACCTCGCAAAAATACAGTTAATACATTATAGCACAAAATTTTATAAAAACAAAGGGTTTTGCGTTTTTTGCAGAAAATCGGGCACAATAGTTGCAGGAGATGATACTTAATGCTTAAAAATATACGCACCGACTTGGCAGTGGAAAGCCGACCGCCACACGTAGAGCAGGGGGCGGATGACGGAGTAATGACCCGTGAGACGGAGCAGTCGGGCTTTAAGCTTACGGAAACGGAGATATGCAAGGGCAGGGGCGAGGAGCTTACGGGACGTGCCGCAGGGCTTTATATAAGCCTTGACACGGGCAAGCTGTGGCTTGAGGACAACGCACGCCGCCACAGTGCCGCCGCCGTTCTAAGCGGACTTATAACAAGGCTTATGCCCGGGGACAAAGAGGGCGGAGTGCTGGTGGCAGGCTTGGGCAACGAGGACATCAGTGCTGACTCCATAGGGCCGAAGACCGTGGGGCGGCTTGTGGTGACCCATCACTTGAAAAGGCTTAACCCAAGTCTTTATGAGGGCTTGGGCTTTGGGGATATGGCGGCGGTAGTGCCAAGCGTGCTGGGCAAAACGGGTGTGGAAAGCCGCACACTTATAAAGGCGGCGGCGGACTGTGTTAAGCCTGCCTGCGTTATAGTTGTGGATGCGCTTGCCGCCCGAAGTCTGCACAGGCTTGCCACCACGGTACAGCTTACCTGCGTGGGGATATCGCCCGGCAGCGGAGTGTGCAACAGCAGGGAAGAGATATCCGAAAAGACCGTGGGCTGTCCCGTTATAGCCATAGGAGTGCCCACGGTGGTGGACGTACCTACCTTACTGTGGGAGGCAGGCGGCACGCCAGATGAGGCGGCGAAGGGATTTTTTGTGACCCCCAAGGAAAGCGACGTTATGACCCGTGTTATGGCAGAGCTTATAGCCGCCGCCATCAACCGCGCCGTTCACGTAAATACCGAGGATCCGGACGAATATGCGCCTCTGTAGCTCTATGTAATTTGGTTCGGTGCAATAAATTGACAACGGGGTTTCTGTGTGGTATAATACTACAATGCACAGTAGCGTCTGCGCTGAGGATGCAGACGCTTTGTAACGGTTTCTCCCTGAAAGAGAGGTGTTATGCACATTGAAGATCTTGTATGCCGATTATACGGATGTGGGCGGCAGAGGCAATAACGAGGATGCCTTTGCCGTAGCCGTTGCCGACCACGGTCATCTGTTTCTTGTGGCAGACGGCCTTGGCGGTCACGATAAGGGTGAGGAAGCTTCGGAGCTTGCTGTTAAAGAGATAAAGCGTATTTTTTTGGAGTCGGGTCATAGCTTTGACCCCGAAAAGGCTATCCTTTCGGCTAACGAGCTTATTTTGAAAAAGCAAAAGGAAGAGGGCTCTTCCATGAAGACCACCGTCACTCTTGCTTGGGTAAGGGAGAAGATGACTGTATTTGCCCACGTGGGCGACAGCCGTATTTATGCCTTCGATAAAAACGGTATAGTATATCAAAGCCCCGATCACAGCGTTTCTTATTTAGCGTTTAAGATGGGCGAGATAAGCCTTGGGGAGATACGGGGTCACCGTGACAGAAACAAGCTTACCCGTGCGCTGGGCGTAAGCGAAGATGTTTCCGTCCACACAAGCACCCTTAACAACAGCGACTATATGGGTATGCTTTTGTGTTCTGACGGACTTTGGGAATATGTTTACGAGGACGAGATGATATCCTTGCTTCAAGGCGCCTCTTCGCCCAAGGAGTGGATTGAGAAGATGCGCAAACTGCACGCTGAGCGTGTGGACGGAAAGCACGATAATAATACCGCCGTTGCGGTTATAACCGACGGTTACAATCCCGAGTTAAAGGAGCTGGGTAACACAAGGGGCTTCGTGCCTGTTATGGGTACACAGCTTGCAAGGGGCGGTGCTGTTCCCCCGAAGCGCGGGAAGGGCGGCAAGGCGGCAACGGCGCTTATCGTTCTTTTTGCGGTGCTGCTTCTGGCTGCTTTGGGATTTTTTGCAGGCAAGTATATCTTAGGCGATAAGCAGAAGGAACATAAGTATAACACCTCGGCGGCTGTGTCTGCCGAAAGCATCGAGAGCGGCGAGTCCTACGATGGGAGCGAAAGCTCTGAAGAGGGAACACTTGAGGAAATAACGGCAGACAGCTATGCGGAAACAGGTGTACAGCTAAGTTACGTGTTACTTTCCCAAGAGCCCAGAAAAATGCTTTATTCCGTAGGCGAAGAGTTTGACGCTGCGGGCATTCGTTTAATCCTCAGATACAGTGACGGCTCCGAGAAGACCGTTGAAGACGGCTTTGTTTGTACGCCCGATAGTTTTGAGACAGAGGGTGTTCATAACATTACTATCAGTTACGAGGGCAAGGAAGCAAGTGTTGCCGTTTTGGTAAAGGATAAGGTAGTCTCTTCTATTCGTCTTGCAAGTTATCCCGTGGGTATAACCTATGCGGGTGAGCCAATAAATACCGAGGGCTTACAGCTTACGGTTGTATACAGCAACGGCACAGAGGAAACTATAGACAAGGGCTTTAGCTGTTCCCCCGCAAGCTTTGATGAGCCGGGTGATTATATCATTGCTGTTTCTTATGAGCGTAAGGAGATAAAGTTTGTCATAAGCGTTGCCCCCAAAGAAGACAGACCGATCGGCGCTTAATTCTTTGCAAGGATTTTACATAAACTATATAATTATATTAACGGACGGAGAAAGCATCAGCTATGAAATACTGTTTGTTTTGTATGCGCCCTGCGGAAGAAGGGGCTGCGCATTGCCCTCATTGCGGCAAACGGCAGGAATATACTGCACCCGAGTATCATTTGTTGCCCGGCACGGTTATCGGCGGCAAGTTTATGATAGGCGCTGCCCTCGGCGAAGGCGGCTTTGGCATTACCTATGTGGGTGTGGATGTTAATTTGCAGATACGTGTTGCGGTTAAGGAATATTTCCCTAACGGCTACGCCAACCGCAGCAGTACCGCAAGCGCAGGCGTAAGCATCAGCTCCTCTTTGGAAAGACAGGAGATCTACGAAAAGGGTAAGAGCAGGTTTTTGGATGAGGCACGTACCCTTGCCAAATTCACCGACGAGGCGGGCATTGTTCATGTAAGAGATTTTTTTGAAGAGAACAACACCGCTTACATAGTAATGGAGTTCCTTGACGGCATAACTCTTAAAGATTACGTTAAGAAAAACGGGCTTTTGACCCCTGCGCAAGCGGTGGAGCTGCTTGCGCCCGTTATGCAGTCCTTAAGAAAGGTGCACACCGAAAACCTTATCCACAGGGATATAAGCCCCGATAATATTATGGTGCTTAAGGACAGGGTCAAGCTTTTGGATTTCGGTGCCGCTCGCAGTGTGTCTGCCGAGGCAAACAAAAGCCTTTCCGTGGTGCTTAAGCCTGGCTATGCGCCCGAGGAGCAGTACAGAAGCAAGGGTCAGCAAGGCCCTTGGACGGACGTATATGCAATGAGCGCCACCGTATATAAGGTGATTACGGGCGTAACCCCCGATGATTCCACCCAGCGTGTGTATCAGGACGAGCTTAAAGCGCCCTCCGCTTTGGGCATTGCCATAGCACCTGCTGTGGAAAAGGCTTTGCTTAAGGGCTTGGCGGTTCTGCAGAAGGACAGATATCAGGATATGGCGCAGTTGCTTAACGGTCTCAGAGGTAATGACAACAGCACTGTTAACGATGCTCCCAAAACCTTTGCGCCCGCAACGGTTGCTTTGGAAAATAATGTCGGCAGGGTTACGGCACCGCCTACTGCCTATCCGCCCCAAAACGCAGCGCCCGTACGCACGGGGCAACCCGTTTACACCGGACAGCCCGTTTATACAGGTCGACCTTACGCCCCTGCAACGCCCAACCGCACCGAAGGCGGTCATACAGCTACCGCTAAAAAGGGTAAAGCGCTTATGTTTGTCTTTTTCCTGCTTTCTTTTGTTGGGGCGGCGGCTATCCCTGCGGCGCTATTAACCGCAGGCTTGAACATCGGCATAAAGGTCGGCGTATCTGTAGGACTTGCAGTGGTTGCTTTTTTGCCCTTTGCTTTGTTCTCCGTAAAAGGTGTCAGGAAAAAAGGTACAAAACCCGCAACGGTAGCCGTGCTGTGTCTCTTGCTTGCGCTTGCGGCAACGGTAACGACGGTGGTGTTTACTGCGGCGGTACCGAGGCTTAGATATTCCGGTGCGTGGGATGAGGAAGGCGGCAATGCTTGTTATCTGGACCTTTATGCAAACGGTGACTTCCGTTTGGCTCTATATGCAGACGGCATAGATGATTTGTACGGAAGCTACAGCGTAAAAGACGGCGTGCTGTATTTGACGATACCCTATGACGACGGCACGGATGAAACGGTATATCTTATTTCCGACGGCAGTTATCTTTATCTGGACACGGATAAGGATTTAGATAACGGCTATAAATATTGCTTCATACGCAGTGTGTAGATGTTATAAAATAAGCGCAAAGGCGTAGTTCGCTTTTGCGCTTTTTGTCAAGGCGATTTTTTTAGTGCGAGCCGTATTTTCAGTTGAGAGCGAAAGGAAAGAGAACGAAGTATTTTTTTGTGCTGTTTTCACATTCCGCCCTTGACATAGAAGTGCATATCTGTTATTATTGTATATAGTATAACTATAAAGATGTGTGCCCCGATATGGGAGGAAAATAAAATGAAAAACTTGAAAAAATTATTCACCTTTGTTTTAACCGTTCTTATGCTTGCCGCCTTTTCCGCCTTTTCCGTTTCCGCGGCGGATTTTACCGTTTCGGTTACCGTACCTGAGGCAACCGTGCCTGTGGGCGGTGTGCTTGTGGTAAGCGTTACCGTTGACAGTATAAATACCGAAGACGGCTTGATTTCCGTGGATGTTCCTTTAAGTTATGACGATAACGTGTTTGAATGCTTGGGCGTGGCCGCCGATTATCCCGAGGTTTGGGGCGTGCCCGAAAACTTCAGTTATTCCCAGGCGGTAAACGGCTTCCTGTGGCTTCGTATGCTTAACGATGACGATGTTTTTGACGCTTCCGTCGGTTGTTCCGAGGGCGGTGTTATGCGCTTTGAGGTAACTCTCAGGGTTAAGGCGGGTGCCTCTGTGGGCACTACCGAAATTTCCGCAAGGGGCAACGGTGCCTCGTACATTGTTTGCGGCGCTTTGGCAGACGGTATGTGCACCCCTGTTTACGGTACAGGTAACAGCATACTTGTTGAAATAGTAGAAGGTCAGGGCATTTTGGGCGATGTTAACGGTGACGGCAAGACCGACAACTTGGACGCCGCTTATGTTTTGAAATATGATGCAAGCCTTATCAGTCTTGATGCTTTACAGCTTGCAATGGGCGATGTAAACGCCGACGGCGTTGTTAACAGTCTGGATGCGGCACTTATCCTTAAGTTTGACGCAGACCTTATCACCGTTTTTCCCGCACAGCAGTAAATTACGGCGCACAGATGGCGGCGATGCCTTTTTGTGCGCCTTTTTCTTTATAAAAGCAAGACGAAGGAGCTGTTTTGTATGATATTTGAAGGCGCAAAGTGGATAAGCAACGGCGTTAGAGAATACGTCGGCACCGTAGAGGGTGTGTATTCCAACCCTTCCCCCTATTTCCGTAAAGACTTTGAGGTTAAAAAGGGGCTTGTTAAGGCTACTCTGTACGCTACTGCCAAGGGCGTTTACGAGGCGTACGTTAACGATATGTATGCAGGTAACGAGCTGTTCACGCCCGGCTTTACCAACTACGGCAAGCTTATTCTTTATCAGGAGTATGATGTTACCGACAAGCTTAGAAAAGGCAAAAACTGCTTTGGCGCAGTGCTTTCGGAGGGGTGGTATGCAGGCCAGCTTGCATATCAAAAGAAGCAGTATTTCGGCACTTGGCCTATTTGCCTTTTGATGAAGCTTGTGCTTGAATATAAGGACGGCAGTGTTGAAGAAATAGGCACGGACAGCAGCTTTAAGACCACCACCGGCCGCATACTCGCCAGCAGCTTTCTGGATGGCGAGGTGGTGGATAACCGCCTGCCCGAAAGCTATGAGATGTTTGAAAAGGGCATGAAGACCGACGACTGGGATAACGCCACCGAGGAGGGTGACGATTTTTCCCTGCTAAAGCCTCAAGAAGAAGAGCCTGTGCGTTTCCTTCACCGTCTTAAGGGCGTGTGCATCGGTCACGACAAGGGCGATATATACGACTTCGGTCAGAACACAGCCGGCGTTTTGTACCTTAACGTTAAGGCTGTGGAGGGCACAAAGATAACCCTCCGCCACGGCGAAATGATGGATGGAGACAAGCTTTATACTGCCAACCTCCGTGCCGCCCGCTGTATGGATGAATTTATTTGCCGTCAGGGCAGACAGATTATAACGCCTACCTTTACCTTCCACGGCTTCCGTTATGCCGAGGTAATTATTGACGGTGATGCGGAAGTAACCGATATATTTATGAACGTATGCCATAACGATCTGGCAAGAACAGGTTATGTGGACACTTCGTCAGAGCTGGTGAATAAGATATTTACCAACACTCTTTGGAGCCAACGCAGTAACTTTATCTCCGTACCTACCGACTGTCCTCAGCGTGACGAACGCTTGGGCTGGACGGGTGATGCGCAGATATTCTCCATGACCGCTATGTATAATAAGGACTGCAAGGCGTTCTTTGCACGCTATATGCGCGATATGCGCCTTGACCAAAGACCTGACGGAGCTGTTACCGACGTTGTGCCCGACCTTTACGGGCTGACTGGTGCAGGCTGTGCCGCTTGGGGCGATGCGGTTACGGTTATCCCGTATCACCATTACCTGATGTATGGGGATAAGAGCATACTTGAAGACAATATAGAGGCGATGAAGCGTTGGGTAGGTTATCTCAAGAGCGCAAGCACCGATTTGATAAGACCTGCCACAGGCTACGGCGACTGGCTTTCCATTGAGGACGATACGGATAAATCCGTCCTTGCCACCGCATATTTCGCCTACTCCACCGATATACTTGTTAAATGCCTTAAGTATCTGGGGCAGGACGCTGATGAATATGAGAAGCTTTCTGCAGAGGTCAAGGAGGCGTTCCGCACTGCCTTTGTGGCAGAGGACGGGGTTATTAAAAGCGATACCCAGACCTGCTATCTGCTTGGCATAAGCTTTGACCTTTGCGAGGATAAGGAAAAGTGCTTTAACCACCTGCTTCGCACTTTGGAGCGCAAGGGCTACAGACTTTCCACAGGCTTCGTGGGCGTGCGCTTCCTGCTTCCCGTGCTAACAGAAATGGGTAGGGCAGACTTGGCTTATAAGCTTCTGCTTTCTGAGGAGTACCCCTCTTGGGGCTTTACCGTTAAGAACGGTGCCACCTCTATTTGGGAGCGTTGGAACAGCTACACTCCCGAAACAGGCTTCGGCAACGTGGGTATGAATTCCTTTAACCACTACTCCCTCGGTTCTTGCGTAGAATGGATGTACGCCTATATGCTCGGCATCCGTCCCCATAAGGACTACGTGGGATTTGAAAAGGTTATAATCCATCCCGTTACCGACCCCGAGCATCGTATAAGCTTTGTAAACGGCAGTTATGACAGTGAAGGCGGCAGAATAGACCTTGACTGGGCAGAGGAAGAGGGCGTTGTAGTCCTTAACGTAAGTAAGCCTGCAGAGGTCGAGGCGGTGTTCGAAATAGAGGGCGAGATAACCGCTGTTACCGTTGACGGCGAAGAAGCTACCATTGATATGGCAGCAAATGCCGAAGAGGTACAGATACGCTATATACCCGCAAAAAATAATTTTAACATAAATTAAGGAGAAACGTTATGAAAAGAATTTTAGCGTTAGTCTTAAGTTTGGCAATGCTGCTCAGCTTAAGCGTTGTCGTTACAGCAACGGAAGACACACCTACCGTTATGGACAGCACCGTTCAAGTTAAAGAGTATATCGGCAACCTTAACGTGGGCAAGTTTAACGATATTTGGGGCGGCATAACCACCAACATCGTTACCCTTGTTACCCCCGGTAACTCCGTAACAGGCCTTTACTACGAAAAGATGTACACCAAGTACAACGAAGAAGGCGGCTACTATGAGGTAGTGGAAAAGGTTGCAAACCACCGTTCCTACACCAAAACCGTAGAGGAAGGTTACCTCGGCATAATCTTCAACTATGCTCCTCTTACCACCGCAGGCTCTGCCATCGCTAAGGAAAACTGGGCTGTATGGCAGCATATCAGAGTGGGCGACAGACTGTATCTTAAGAACATCGACCTTGAGCTTAAGAACCTTCAGACCAGCGGCGTTTGGGGCTCCTCCAGCTACAAGTCCGACTCTTATATCGAAGTGGAAACCGTAAGAGACGTATATCCCACAGTTACACCTTACAGCAACAGATCCATCGTAGCCCAGGGCGACAGTATTACCGTCGGCGGCGGCTGGACCTCTGTTTGGAGCGACTACCTCAGCACCACCGTTATTAACGCAGGCTTCGGCGGCGATACCTCTTGGGCATCCCTTGCTAACCGTTACGAAACCTACGTTGCATCCCACAACCCCGAAATAGTTATCGTTTCCTTCGGTATAAACGATGCGTTTAACGATGCTCCCTCCACCGCACTTATGGAGAAGTATAAGACCGCACTTCGCAGTATATACGCAAAAAACACCGAGCTTGGCGCAAAGACTATATTTATGACCGCTAATGTTATTAAGATAGACGCTATAAAGGACGGCGGCGTGTTTGATAAGGGCGACTACAGCTCCTTCGGCGGCGAAGAAGCTTATCTTGATCAGTTTATCGACTGTATGCGTCAGGTTGCTGCAGAATATTTCGTTCCCGTTATCGACCTTTACTCTATGTGGAAGGCAGAGAGCCTTTCTCCCGATAACATTATCGACAGCTGTCACCCCAACGGTCACGGCTACGATATGAACTGGACTGTTCAAAGACCTGCACTTCTCGAAAATATGAAATACCTCTGCGGCGATGATATCCGCGTTCTTTACGGCACCACCGCAAAGCAGGCTATCGACGGTATGACCGATTGCACGGTTACCGTTAAGGATGCGGAAGGCAACGCCGTTGCAAACGATGCGCTCCTCCTCGACGGCTACACCGTAAGCTATGCATCTATCCCCGAAGAAGGTGAAGAAGCTGTTGATTACGGTACCTACACCGTTAAAACCTTCTGGGCTGATAAGGCTTACATTAAGGAAGATGCGCCTTTCTCTGTAAGAGACAGTGCTATTTATTTCACTGACACGATTACCGTTTCCTCTGTCAAGGGCAGTATCCTTAATCCTTTTGTTGTTGTTACCGATGACGGAGACATATTGGATGACAGTGCGGATATTTTTGTGGGCGACGTCGTAACCGTTAAGGACGACAACGAAAACACCGTTGCCACCTATACCGTAGCAGACGGCACCGTTGTTGATGAAGGTCCCAGCGAAGATGATGAAGACCCCTACGAAGGCTGTGAGCTTGGCGAAAACCTTCTTTTGAACCGTCCTTACTCCGCAACCTATAACGCATTCAGCGGCGCACTTACCGATAATAACAATACCCTTCTTACCGATGGCAGATACCGTGGTGACGGCAATGTTTCCTGGAACGGTGACACAGGCGTTCCATTTACCACAGTTGAATATGCAGGCACATCTGCAATTACCTCTATCCAGTTTGACTTCGACGCTCCCACAGACATCCATCTTATAACCGTAAAGAATGTACGTATCGCTTCCAACCGCGGCTTCCTTATGGATAGCGTAGGTGTTTCCACCGACGGCGAAAACTTTACAAACGTTGCTTATAAGTTTACCGAAGTGCTTGTAGAAGGCGCCCCCGGCTACGGTACCTCCGGCACACCTCAATACTATGATGTCCAGATAAGAGCAGACGTAAAAGACGCTACCTCTCTTAAGCTTTCCTTCGGCACAGGCGGCGCATACATCGTTCAGGTTGACGAAATAGAAGCAGCAGCTTATATCGTAGAAGACGATGACTCCTCCTCTGAAGAGCCTTCCTCCGAAGAGCCTTCCTCTGAAGAAACCACCGAAGAACCTTCCGAGGTTGAACCCTCCGAAGAACCCTCTGAGGATATTTCTTCTGAAGAAACTACAGACGATGCTTCCTCCGAAGACAGCTCTGACGACGAAACTTCCGATGACACAGCAGACGCGGTTTACGGTGACGTAAACGGTGACGGCGCCATCAACAGCCTTGACGCCGCACAGAGTCTTAAGCATGACGCTAAGCTTATTACCTTGGAAGATGCGGCGCTTGCAGTTGCTGACGTAAACGGCGACGGTACGGTTAACAGCCTTGATGCCGCGCAGATCCTTAAGTACGACGCTAAGCTTATTGACAGCTTTGCCGTGGAAGCAGCAGAATAAGTAAACAATCAGGGGGGGCTGCCTGCCCCCCCTTGAAGCATTGATTCAGTTTCCGTAATAACAATAAGCAAAGGAGTAAAAGCAATGAAAAATTTAATCAGGCATATCTCTCTTTTCTTGGTTTTTGTTTTTGTTTTATCTCTTGGCGTGTTTACAGTTCCTAAGAAGGCGGCCGCTGCAGAGGTTAAAACCTACATCGGTCAGATGACGATCTCCATCTCCGGCATCAATTGGACCGATTCTCTTTACACACAGAATCAGCTTATGTTCATCAAACCCGGTTCTGCCCTTAACGGCGCATATTTCGACAGAATTTATGCGGTTTATGACAGTTCTAAGGGCGGCTACGTAGTAACCGAAAAAGCAGGTACCCACTGCACCTACAGCAAAACCGTTGCTTCCGGCGCTATCGGCCTTGCGCTCAGCTATCAGCCTCTCGGCAACACCGGTGAAGCTTTCACCCGTGAAAACTGGAAGGTTTGGCAGCAGATAAGGGTCGGCGATATCCTCACCTTCTCCGGCATTGACCTTGCTACAGGCTCCTTTACCACCAGCGGCACTTGGGGACAAAGCGACTTTACCTCGGGCGCAAAGGTAAGCGTTACCACCGTTCGTGACGACGCGGCACCTAAGACCAAGTTCAGCGGCAAGACCATTGTTGCTTTGGGCGACAGCGTTACCGCAGGCGGCAGATGGACAGAGGAAACCGAAATAGCCCTTAACACAAGAATAGTTAACGCAGGTACCCCCGGTGCAAGAACCGACGAAGGTCTTGGCTATTTCGCTACCCACGTTGCTCCTTATAACCCCGACATCGTTTTGATCAAGTACGCTATAAACGATACTGCTCAGTACACTATAGCAGAAAGCAACCTTACCAATTTTAAGAATAATCTTAGAGAGCTTTGTGATATGTGTCTTGAGATAGGCGCACTCCCCATACTTATCACCACCAATAAGATAAGACTCAGCGACTCCAGCAAATACTCTGTAGTAGGCGGTCTGTATACCTTCTACCCCCGTTTTATAACTGCTATAAAAGATGTTGCCGCAGAGTACGACACATACTGCATAGACCTTTACAATCAGGTTTGGAGCTCTCTTACTGCAGACAGCACCACACTTATGGACTCGGTTCATCCCAGCGGCTCTTCCTATGAGAAGGAGATCGCTTACATAGTTAAGTACCTTACCGAAAATGAGGACGGCATCATCGCTAAAGCAAATGCAGCATCCGGCGACGTTGTTGGTATGCCTTCTGCAACAACAAACTATGCACTTGCTTCCCAGGGCGCTCAGTATATGTACGACGGCTCTTATCCCGGCGGCAGCGCTTACTATGGCACTGCTTACTACGGCGATAACGGCAATCAGGGCGGCGCATACTTCAGCGGCAAGCTTAACGACAATACTACCCCTGCAGACAGCATTGCTAACTCCAATAACACAAGCTGGGCTGTATTCTTTGCATCTGCGGCTACTCCTACAGTAACCTATAAGCTTTCTTCCAAGGTTTACATCAACAACATAAGCATCCTTTGCCTTAACGGTACAGGTAGCGGTATAACCTATGTTGCACCTGTGGTAAGTGCGGTTTACACAAGTAATGACGGTGTAAGCTTTACTCCCACTACGGCATTTACCAACAAGCTCAGCACCGCAGGCACTATCAGCGCCAGAATAAAGCTTAGCTTCACTCAGGCGATCAGCGCTAAGTATGTAAGAGTTGTGTTTGCAACCCCTGCTGACCGTACCGCTATAGGTGAGATCCAGATTTGGGGCGACACATCTTTGTACGGTGTGGAAAATGACCCCTTCGAGCTGATTGACGGCTCCAAGCACGCTCTCAGCGAAAAGTATGCAACCGTTAAAGCTGTGGGTATGTCTTCCGATGCTATCAAGGCTCAGTTTAAGTGCGATGTTACCGTGCTTAACCTCAGCGGCAGCGAAATGACAGGTACCGGATATATCGGCACAGGCTTTACCATCGTTCAGTATGACGGTGCAGGTCAGGTGCTTAACTCTGTTCTGGTGGTTATCCCCGGCGACCTTTCCGGCGACGGCGCAGTAAACACTACGGACTTGGCGGCAGTACGTAAGATCCTTACCGTGGATTCTCCCCGCGATTTGGATAAGCAGGCATCCGACATAACGGGCGACGGCGCAATCAACACCGCCGACCTGCTCTCCCTCAGAAAACACTGCGCAGGCAAGAATAAGCTTTATTAATTATAAGTAAAATAAAAGCTCTCCGAGAGGAGAGCTTTTATTTGTGGTTGTGGTGATTGTAACGCCTCCCTTGCATAAACTGTAAGGGAGGTGTTTTTGTTTTGATAATACATACGGTAAAGATGGGCGAAAGCCTTGACAGCATAGGCGCACAATACGGCGTTTCCCCACGGCTTGTCGCCGAGCTTAACGGCGTGCCCGCAGGCGGTGCTTTAGCGGTGGGGCAGGGGCTTATTATACGTTTCCCTGCGCAGACCCACACCGTAAGGGCGGGGGACAGCCTGTTCTCTATCGCCGCAGACTACGGGGTGACGGTCAACGCCGTTTTCAGGGCTAACCCTGCCCTTTACGGCGGCGAAAATATCAGCGTGGGGCAGAGTCTTGTCATCCGCTACGCCGATGAGCCGCCCCTTGACTTTTTTGCGGGGGGATATACCTACACCTTTACTCCCCAAGCACTGCTTAACCAAACTATGCCCTTTATAAACGTGCTTATCCCCTTTACCTACGGCTTTCGTCCCGACGGAACTCTTTACAGCCTTGATGATGACCGCCTTGTTAATACCGCAAAGCGCTACGGCACGGCGGCGTGGATGCACCTTTCCACCTATACGGAGGGAGAGCGCTTTGACACTCAGCTTGCTACGGATCTGCTTGCTTCTACAGGGGTGCAACAGCTTTTGGAAACAGCCTTGAAGCAGACCATAGCGGAGAAGGGCTACGACGGGCTGGACGTGGATTTTGAGTTCATCGGTAAAGCCAACGCCGCACCTTACGCCGCATTCCTCGGCAGACTTACCCAAAGCCTTAACGCCGATGGCTATACGGTAGCCGCCGCTTTAGCCCCCAAAACAAGCGCTGACCAAGCAGGCGACCTGTACGAAGGACACGACTACGCCCTTGTTGCCTCCGCCGTTAACTACGTGCTGCTTATGACCTACGAGTGGGGCTATACCTTCGGACCGCCCCTTGCTATATCGCCCTTGCCTTCCGTAAGGCGTGTTGTAGAGTACGCACTTACCGAGATGTCTGCGGATAAGATACTGCTGGGTATCTCTAATTACGGTTATGACTGGGCATTGCCCTACGATCCCGACGATCCTGTAGGCGCGCCCTCCCTTTCCACCGAGGAGGCGGTCGCCCTTGCTCTTTCCACAGGGGCGGAAATACAGTACGACGAGGAAGCTGAAGCCCCCCATTTTAATTACTACAAGGACGGTGTGCGGCACGAGGTCTGGTACGAGGACGTGCGAAGCATTAACGCTCGCCTGCAGCTTATTCCGCAATACGGTCTGCGTGGCTGTTTGTACTGGAACCTGACCCGTCCCAATACCGGGAATCTAAGCCTTTTGGCGGCGCTTAACAGAGGTGTAAATCAAAGCTGAGGCTTTTAAAAAAAGTGTTGCAAAATCAAGAGATTTGGTGTATAATAGCACTTGGAATAATTGTGTTCGGAGGTAGAAATATGACAAATCAAGCAGATAATGCGTTTCTTGTCAAAAAGCGCGCCTTGTTTGATAAGCTATACGCAAAGCTTAATGACAAACAGCGTGAAGCTTTGTATACGGTTAAAGGCCCCTTGCTGGTGCTTGCAGGCGCAGGCAGCGGTAAGACCACGGTGCTTGTTAACCGCATTGCACATATAATCTCCTTTGGTAACCTATATTATTCCAATACCGTGCCTGAGGAGGCAGAGGCGCTTTTGCCACAAATGGACAGACTGTTGCAAAGCGGTACGGAGGCGGAGATACGCCTGTTTTTGGGCGCTTTTGCTGAGGATAAGGCAGATCCCTACGAGGTGCTTTGCATAACCTTTACCAATAAGGCGGCAAGCGAGTTTAAGGCCAGACTGGACGGGCTTCTGGGCGAAGCGGCAAAGGACCTGTGGGCAGGCACATTCCATTCTATATGCGTGCGTATACTGCGCCGCCATATAGAGCTGCTTGGTTACAAAAGCGCATTTACCATCTACGACGTAGAGGACTGTAAGCGTGTCATCACCGATATAATGAAGCGTCTTAAGATAGACGAGGACGTGCTTACGCCCAGAACAATACTTAACAATATAAGCCGTGCTAAGGAAAAGCTTGTGGAGTGGCGTGAGTACGCTATGGAAGCAGACGGCGACGCAAGGCTTGAAAGCATCGCAAAGGTGTATAAGGAATATACCAAGGCACTTAAAGAGGCTAACGCATTGGACTTTGACGATATAATCCTGCTTACATTAAAGCTGTTTAAGGAAGAGCCGGAGGTGCTTGCCAAGTACCAAAACCGCTTTAAGTATATCTTGGCGGACGAGTATCAGGATACAAACCTTTCCCAAAGCGAGCTTATCAATTATATCGGTGCCAAGTACCGCAACGTTTGCGTGGTAGGCGATGACGACCAAAGCATTTACGCTTTCAGAGGCGCTTCCGTTGAAAATATCCTTGGCTTTGATAAGGTTTACACAAACTGTAAGACCGTAAGGCTGGAGCAGAATTATCGCTCCACTCAGACAATACTTTCCGCCGCCAACGCCATAATATCCAACAACACCGGCAGAATGGGCAAAAATTTGTGGACGGATAAGGGCGAGGGCGAAAGGATACTGCTTAAAAAGCAGTTTACCCAAAGCGGCGAAGCAGGCTATATAGTAAACTATATTAAGGAGCAGGTTGCCGCAGGTACGGCTGACTACAGCGACTTTGCCGTACTTTACAGGCTTAACGCACAGGCAAATGCCCTTGAAATAATCTTCTCCAAAAGCCGTGTACCATACCGTATTTTCGGCGGCGTAAGGTTCTACGAGCGCAAGGAGATAAAGGACCTTGTGGCGTATTTGGCGGTTATTTCCAACCCCAGCGACGATACCCGTATAAAGCGCATCATCAACGTGCCTAAGCGTGGCATCGGTGCAACCACCACACAGGCGTTGTTTGATATAGCGGAAAAAGAGGACGGCATTTACAATGTGCTCAGCCGTATAGAAAGCTATTCCGAGATAGGCAAGGGCGCACTTAGACTTAAGGCGTTTTACGAGCTCATAGAGGATCTGCGTATTTATGCGGAAAGCCACAAGCCCTCCGAGGTGATAAGGGAGATAATCAGCCGCACCGGCTACCGTGAGATGTTGGACGCAGGTGAAGAACCCGAAAAGGCGGAACTGCTTGACGAGCTTGTTTCTTCTGCTATGGCGTTTGAGGAGCAAAGCGAGACTCCCGATATCGACACATTCCTCGGTGAGATAGCGCTTATAACAGATATAGATAATTACGATACGGACGCAAACGCCGTAACGCTTATGACAATACACAGCGCCAAGGGCTTGGAGTTCCCTACCGTATTCCTTCCCGGCTTTGAGGAAGGGGTATTCCCGGGTGACCAAAGTCTACGCAGCGAGAAGGACTTGGAGGAGGAGCGCAGGCTGGCGTACGTTGCAATAACCCGCGCGAAAAAACAGCTTATCATAACTCACACCAACACCCGTCTTTTGTACGGACAGACTAAGCAAAACGCCCTGTCTCGTTTCGCAACGGAGATACCCAAGAACTTGGTTACCATAGAACAGCCCGTTAAGACCGTTTACAGCAACGTGTCGGAGGCGAAGCGCAGATACGTTTCTTCCCAAGAGTCCTTTGTAAAGAACACAAGGATGAACGTGCCCGAAAAGAAGGAGACTAAGCCCGTATTTGAAGCACTTTCCGCAGGTGACGGGGTAGAGCATATGGTCTTCGGCAAGGGCAGGATAAACTCTGTTAAAGATATGGGCGGCGACGCTTTGTACGAGATAGAGTTTGAGTCCGTGGGCACCAAAAAAATAATGGCTACATACGCAAAGCTTAAAAAGCTTTAATAAAGACAATTTAAGGAGAATTTAATTATGGCAGACATCAGGCCGATAAAAGCATTAAGATATACAGATGTGGCAGGCACAATTTCCTCTAACGTGTGCCCCCCTTATGACATAATCAGCCCCGAGGAGAGGGACGAGCTTATCGCAGGAAGCCCCTACAACCTGGTGCGCCTTGAAAAGCCCGAGGGTGAAAACCGTTATAACGATGCGGCAAACCTTTTGGAAAGCTGGCTTTCCAAGGGCGTGCTTGGCAGAGATAAGGAAGAAGGCATCTACGTTTACGGTGAAGATTTTGAAGTGGACGGCGAAAGATATTCTCTTAAGGGTATAATCTGCTTGTGCAGACTTTATCCCTTCTCCGAAGGCATCGTTCTTCCTCACGAGAACACCTTGTCCGGTGCAAAGGCTGACCGCTTTGAGCTTATGAAGACCACCTACTGCAACTTCTCCTCTATCTACGGCTTGTATGTAGACGAAGAACGCATCATTGCCGATGAGGTAAGAAAGGCAGCATCCCAAGCACCCGAACAGTGCTTTACCGATAATGAAGGCGTTACCCACACCCTTTGGCGTATAACCGATAAGAACGTACTTAAGCTTATCTGCGACACTATGGCGCCCAAGCAGGTATTTATCGCAGACGGTCACCACAGATACGAAACCGCCGTTAAGTTCAGAGATTATCTTGAAGAACGGGGTGAATGTCCCGCAAACCGTGACTATGTGCTTATGACTCTTGTGGATATGGATAACGACGGTCTTGTTATTCTCCCCACTCATAGACTTATAAGAGATATGGAAATAGACAAGGAAAAGCTTCTTGCTTCCTTGGCAGACGAGTTTGAGATAGAAGAGTACCCCAACGTTAAGCTTGCACCTTCCATACTCTCCCGCTATGCAGACCGCAAGGCATACGGCCTTTACACAGGGGGCGAAGGCTTTACACTTCTCGTATTCAAGGGTCAGCTTCCCGATGTGGACGACGGCGGTCTTTCCGCACTTGACGTTTCCGTGCTTCACGACCGTATACTTGAACAGCGCCTTGGCATAGATAAGGAAAATATGGCACGTCAGCTTAATCTGCGCTATACCCGTCTTGTATCCGAAGCTGTTGAAAGCGTAACAAGCGGCGAAAGCACAGCGGCGTTTATTCTTAACCCCACCAAGATAGGTGAGATAAAGAGTGTTTCTTTAAGCGGCGGCAAGATGCCCCAAAAATCTACCTATTTCTATCCCAAGCTTAAGACAGGCTTGGTTATGAACACCATTAAGGAAGACAGATATTAATATTCGAAAGGAATATACGGGATATGCAAAAGCAACTTGAAAAGAAATACGATCCCAAGGCGGTTGAGGACAGGCTGTACGCTTTTTGGAGCGAGGGCGGCTTCTTTGCACCTAACCGCAAGGGTAGTGAAAGCTATACAATAGTTATACCTCCACCGAACATTACAGGTCAGCTTCACATGGGTCATGCATTGGATAACACCTTGCAGGATATCCTTATCCGCTATAAGCGTATGTGTGGCTTTGATACCCTGTGGCTTCCCGGTACGGACCACGCTTCCATCGCTACCGAGGCTAAGATAGTAGAGGCTATGCGTAAGGAAGGCGTAAGTAAGGATGATATCGGCAGAGAAGGCTTTCTTGAACGTGCTTGGGATTGGAATGATAAATACGGCAACCGCATTATAGAACAGCTTAAAAAGATGGGCTCCTCCTGCGACTGGAGCAGACAGCGCTTCACTATGGACGAGGGTTGCTCCAAGGCGGTTAAAGAAGTATTCGTTACCCTTTACAATAAGGGTCTTATATACAGAGGTCTGCGTATAATCAACTGGTGTCCCCATTGCCTTACCTCCATCTCCGATGCAGAGGTTGAGTATGAGGATCAGGCAGGCCATTTCTGGCACCTGCGCTACCCCTTCAAGGACGGCAGCGGTTATCTTGAGCTGGCAACCACCCGTCCTGAGACTATGCTTGGCGATACCGCAGTGGCAGTTAACCCCAACGACGAGCGTTATAAGGACATAATCGGCAAGACCCTTATTCTCCCCTTGGTTGGCAGAGAAATTCCCGTTGTTGCCGACGAGTATGTAGAGCCTGACTTTGGTACAGGCGTTGTTAAGATTACTCCTGCTCACGACCCCAACGACTTTGAGGTTGGCGCCCGTCACGGTCTTGAAATTATCAACGTTATGACCGACGACGCCCGCATAACCGAGGATTATCCCGCTTATGCAGGTATGGACCGCTTCGAAGCAAGAAAAGCCATAGTTAAAGATTTGGAAGAACAGGGCTTCCTCGTAAGGGTTGAGGACCACGCTCACAACGTTGGCACCTGCTACCGTTGCGGCACCACTATCGAGCCCAGAGCCTCCCTCCAGTGGTTCGTTAAGATGAAGCCTCTTGCAGCTCCTGCTATCGAGGCTGTAAGAAGCGGCGAGATAAAGTTTGTACCCGAACGTTTTGATAAGCTTTACTTTAACTGGATGGAAAACATCAGGGATTGGTGTATTTCCCGTCAGCTTTGGTGGGGTCACCGTATTCCCGCATTCTACTGCGACGACTGCGGCGAGCTTGTTGTAACCAAAGAGGACAGCGCAACCTGTCCCAAGTGCGGCAAGGCTATGCGTCAGGACCCCGACACCTTGGATACCTGGTTCTCCTCTGCCCTTTGGCCCTTCTCTACCTTGGGCTGGCCCGAGGATACCGAAGACTTAAAGCGCTTCTATCCCACCTCTACTCTTGTTACAGGCTACGATATTATAACCTTCTGGGTTTCCCGTATGATATTCTCAGGCCTTGAGTATACGGGCAAAGCCCCCTTCAGCACCGTGCTTATCCACGGCCTTGTAAGGGACGAGCTTGGCAGAAAGATGTCCAAGTCTCTCGGCAACGGCATTGACCCGCTTGAAATTATAGATACCTACGGTGCGGACGCACTCCGCTTTACCTTGGCAACCGGCAACAGCCCCGGGAACGATATGCGCTTTACCGATAAGAAGGTAGAAGCATCCCGTAACTTTGCCAACAAGCTTTGGAACGCGGCTCGCTTCGTATTGATGAACCTTACGGAGGAGCATTCTCCCGATACTATCGACATCGGCAGTCTTGCCCTTGAGGATAAGTGGATTATAAGCAAGTACAACCGCCTTGTTAAGGATGTCAGAGATAATCTTGATAACTTCGAGCTTGGCGTTGCGGTTGCAAAGCTTTACGACTTCCTTTGGGACGTATTCTGCGACTGGTATATCGAGCTTGTTAAGCCCCGTCTTAACGATAAGGAGTCTGCAAGCGGCAAGACTGCACAGCACACCTTGGTGTACGTGCTTTCCGGTGCAATGAAGCTGCTTCATCCCTTTATGCCCTTCATCACCGAGGAAATCTGGCAGACCCTGCCCCACAGCGGTGAAAGCATAATGATATCCGACTTCCCCGTATATAAGGAAGAGCTTTCCTTTGAAGCGGAAGAACAGGGGATGGGCGCACTTATCGAAGCAATTAAGGTGCTTCGTAACCGCAGGGCAGAGCTTAACGTTGTTCCTTCCCGCAAGGCAAAGGTGTTTATAAAGACCGACAAGGCAGAGCTTTTCTCTGCAGGCAAGGTGTTCTTCCAAAAGCTCGCTTCCGCCTCTGAGGTAGAGCTTGTTGATGAAAGCTTCGACGGCGAGGGTATGGTACAGGCAATTACCTTTGACGCAGTGCTTTACCTGCCTATGGAAGAGCTTGTGGATATGGCGGCAGAAAAAGAGCGCCTTACTAAGGAGCTTGAGACCGTTAAGTCCGAAATAGCACGTGCTAAGGGCAAGCTGGAGAACGCTTCTTTCGTAGAGCGTGCACCTCAGAAGCTTGTTGATGCGGAAAAGGAAAAACTGCAAAAGTTTACCGAAAAAGCCGCAGAAATAGAAAAGGCGCTTGCAAAAATGTAAGTACGGAGCATTATATATGAAATCATTTATTCCGCAAGGATATAAGAGTACCCTTGACCTTCATGATACACAGTATGCCATCGGCGCCCTTAAACGCATTTTTGAGGATCGCCTGGCAAGCGAGCTTGGCTTGCAGCGTGTTTCCGCACCCTTGTTTGTCAGCCCCGATACAGGCATTAATGACGACCTTAGCGGTGTAGAGCGTGCCGTGTGCTTCGATGTACCCTATACAGGTAAGGATGCGGTGGTTGTGCACTCCTTGGCTAAGTGGAAAAGACTTGCCCTTTGGCGTTACGGCTTCCGCCCCGGCGAAGGTCTGTATACGGATATGAACGCCATCCGCAGGGATGAGGAGCTGGATAATCTCCACTCTGTATACGTTGACCAATGGGATTGGGAAAAGGTTATATTTAAGGAACAGCGCACGGTGGAGTATCTTAAGGATACCGTAAAAAAGATATGCTTTGCCATCTACGTTGCACACAACGACCTTAAGGGAATGTTTCCGGAAATCAATACCCAAATCCCCATCGAGCCCTATTTCATCACATCCGAGGAGCTGGAGGACAAATATCCCGACCTTGACCGCAAGGGTAGGGAAAACGCCATCACTAAAGAGCACGGACTTGTGTTCCTTATGAAGATAGGTACCCCCCTCAAGGACGGAAAGCCCCACGACGGACGTGCCCCCGACTATGACGATTGGCAGCTTAACGGCGATATCCTTTATTGGTGCGACCTGCTGGGTTGTGCTTTGGAGATAAGCTCTATGGGTATCCGTGTGGACGAGGCGGCTATGGAGCGTCAGCTTACCGCCGCTAACGCATTGGATAGAAGCTCTCTCTATTTCCACGATCTGCTGTTAAAGGGCGTACTGCCCTACACCATCGGCGGCGGTATCGGTCAGTCCAGACTGTGTATGTTGCTTCTTGGTAAAGCTCATGTGGGCGAGGTGCAAAGCTCTATTTGGGATAAAGACACAATAGAAATGTGCAAAGAAGCGGGAGTGGAACTGCTTTGATCCCACACTTCTCACATTTGTTAGCGAAAGGATAAATAACAAATAAGAGAGAAATAAGAAGGCTTTTCGGCGTAACGCCGAAAAGCCTTCTGCTTTTTTATTGTTCCTTTTGCTCAAAGTCTATTTTGCCGTGCTTGGCTTCAAAATCTCTTATACATTGGCGTATAAGGTATAGAATTTGACCGTTGGCAGAGCGCCCCTCGTATTTGGCGATGTAATGTAACTTGCCGTGAAGCTCGGGCTCTACCTCTATGCCTAAATGCTTGTTGTTTTTGTTCCTCATATTTCCCACCCGATAATCTTACTTTAAGTATATTTTAAGATTATCTTGTGTTATAATGGGACAAGTATACTTGATATAAGTATACCAAATTTTAAACAACGAGTTGCAAAAACGGAAAAACGGTTTATAATCTTGCCACGTGAAGAGGAGGCTTTTCGGTTTCTTGCGAAAAGCCTCCCTCGTTTATTTACTGTTGTTTTTTACAAGATGCATTTAAAAGCTGTAATACTTAATGTCATTTTAAGTCTGCGGGCTTAAAATAAAGTCGGGTCTATCCCGGATACATCAGCTTAAACTTAGTTTCCCTGCGAACGCAGTGAGTAAAGGGGCGTTTCTATTTGCAACAACCTCTGTCGCCTCTGTCGCCTTTGTCGTATCTGTTATCGCCTGTGTCCGCATAGGGGAAGAACTCTTCTATCGGGAAGCTCATTCTGCCGAATACGTTGCAGGGGTCGGAAGAGCTGATGGCAGGGGTACTGTCCTTTTCGGGCAGACAGAAACGGGATGCCGGGATAACAAGCTGTACGGGGCGTTCCATACGGATAACGGAGAAGATGCCTACGGAAACAAACAGCTCGTTAACGCCTGCGCCGTCCACCAAACAACCGTCAAACTTACACTTTATGCCGTCGGGCAGGCTGTCGATATTGCAGCAGCAGTTACCAAAGTTACGGCAACGCTCCATAAGCTTAACGTCAAGGCAAATGGGGGGTGCAACCTCAACGGTAACGGTGGGCAGTTCGGGCTCGTTTTCGCACTTAAGCTTGGGGGGCAGCTTGCAAAAACCGTTGTTTTCGGGGTCGGAGGTAAACACACTAACATTTTTCTCGCCACCGAAAAGTATAATCTTCTTGTCATAAACCGCAAGACCCTTAACCTCATAAGACTTACCGCAAACGCAAACCTCTACGGTAATACACAAATAGTACCTTATAAGTACCTGATAGAAGCCCTTGTTAAAAGGCACGGGGTCGATGGTAATGTCCGTAGTCATAACCTCTGCACCCTTACAGCGCACAGCGGTGGCACGGTCGATAAGCTCTTGCGCACATTCGCACAGGTAAACTCTTATATCCTCCAAACAATCCTTGTCCTTGGCAGAATCAAAGATTTTATTTGCGGTAATACAGCAAACATTATCGGAGGCTTTGCCGCAACCAAGCGGCTGGCAATTTAGTCTTTCACCCATTGGATATATCCTCCTTGAAATACTGAATAGGCGTTTGTGAACCGACGCCTTTCTGTATCATATTATGCACACGGCTTTTTATTGTGAAAAAGTAGTTTTGCCAAAATGCCCTAAAGCGCCACCGAAAAATTGAACAATATTGCCACTTGACAAAGAAAAACACGGTATATATAATATAAGGTACTGTATTAATCACGATCTTTCTCTTTGTTTACAACAAAGGAAGAAATACAAAAAAAGGAGACTTCTATTATGCAATCCAAAAGATTGTTGGCTATGGTCCTTGTTCTTACAATGATCATATCCTCCGCATCCGCTTTGTTTGTGGCTTCTGCGGCTAATGTTGAAGATGTTGAAAAAACTCTCAACGTTTCTGATGAAGGCATACAGACTATCATCGGCGTTATGAACACTGATGACAGCACTACAACCAACGGTGCAGTTACCATCACTGCTCCTACCAAGGTAAACGTAGGCGAACAGTTCACCGTAACCTACACCTTTACCGAATTCGAAGAAGGCAGTGGCAACCCCGGCTGCTTCGTAATTCCTATGTCTATCGACACCAAGTACATCACTCTTAAGGCAGCTGACGTTTCCACTATGGATATAGTTGAAACCAGAGGCACCGCAAACACTGCTGATACTTGGACCGACGCAAGTAACTTCAAGACTGCAGCTACCGCTACCGCTGAATCTACGATCGTAGATTTCAACCTCAGCCTTGTATATGATGACATCGTTGATGCTATCGGCGATACCTTCACCGTAGAAGTATACTTCATCGCTCAGAGCGTTGGCGAAACTTCTATCGAATATAAGGAAAACATCAACCTTATGGACTGCTGGGTAGCATGGGACACCTACTACACCGCTGATCCTCTACACTTTGAAATCGTTGATCCCAACGCAGAAGACTCCTCTGAAGTTATCTCCTCTGAAGAAGAAAGCTCCGAAGATGTTTCTGTTGACGAAGGTCTTATTAACCTCGCTCCTTCCGCACAGTACAAGGGCGACGGTCAGGATAACGGCACTTCCGGCAACTACTGTGAAGCTCCCGGTACCGATTGGGAAGTTTACCACGCAGGTAAGCTTAACGATGGCATTATCCCCAACGGCGACGCTGCTTCTACCAAGGGCCAAAATGTAGAAGTTTACACCCTTGCTGTAGGTCCCGGTGAAATCAACGTAATCTTTAAACTTGCCGACTCTGCTTATATCAGCATTGTCGACGTTTATATGAACGACAGAGATGACAACGCTAAGTGCGGTTATCCCGATAAGATCGAAGTTTACGTTGGTTACAGCGAAGACTTCGCAACCGCTACCTATGTTGGCGAAGCTACCACTACCGATCCCGAAGGCGCAGTAAGACTTTACTCTGTTGCTGCAGACGTAACAGGTTCTTATGTTCTTATTAAGTTCACTGCAGGTGAACAGTACAGAATCACCCTTTCCGAAGTTGGAATTTGGGGCTACGCTGCAGAAATCGAAGACGAAACTTCCGAAGAAACTTCTGAAGACATTTCTTCTGAAGAAAGCTCCGAAGTTATCTCCTCTGAAGAAGAAAGCTCTGAAGTTATCTCCTCCGAAGAAGAAACTTCTGAAGACATCTCCTCCGAAGAAAGCTCCGAAGTTATCTCCTCTGAGGAAGAAAGCTCCGAGGATGCTTCCTCCGAAGAAAGCTCTGAAGACATCTCCTCTGAAGAAAGTTCCGACGACGAACCTTCCGAAGACGTTCCCGCAGTTGACGTTCCTCTCGTTAACGTAGCAGGCGATGCTGAATATATGGGCGACGGTACCGACAACGGCACCACCGGCAACTATTGTGAAGCCCCCGGCGTTGAATGGGAAACCTATCACGCAGGTAAGCTTAATGACGGCATTATTCCCGACGGTGACGCTTCCGTTACTCTGGGTCAGAACGTTGAGCTTTACCGTGTTGATACCGTTCCCGGCGAAATCAATGTATTCTTCAAGCTTGCAGAAGCTACCGACGTTAAGCTGGTTAATGTTTACATGAACAACAGAACCAACAACGATAATACAGGTTATCCCGCAAAGATCGAAGTTTACGTTGGTGACAGCGAAGACTTCGCTACCGCTACTTATGTTGGTGAAGCTACCACCACCGATCCCGAAGGCGCAATAAGACTTTACTCTGTAGCTGCAGACGTAACAGGTTCTTATGTTCTTATTAAGTTCACCACCTCCGAAAAGTGGAGAATTACTGTTTCCGAAATTGAAATTATGACCGAAGCTGAAGCTTCCAACATCGCTCCCAACGGCGATTACAAGGCTACAGGCGTTACCAACGGCACCGGCAACTACGGCGAAGAATCCTGGACCGAATACCACGACGGTAAGCTTACCGACGGCGTTATCCCCACAGGCGACTCCGCAGCTACCAAGGGTCAGAACGTAGAAATCTGGCTTGACGGTTTTGTATCCGGCACCGCATACGTTTACTTCAAGTTTGATAACGAAGCTATCATCAGCGAAGCTAAGTTGTACATGAACACCCGCGCAACCTCCGGTAACAACAGAGGTTATCCCGCAAACATCAACGTTTACGTTGGTGACAGCGAAGACATAAGCACCGCTACCTTCTTCGGTACTGCTACCACTACCGACCCCGAGGGCGCAGTTAGAGCATACAGCGCAAGCGGCAACCTCCTTGCAGGTACTTATGTAATCTTCGAAGTTGCAATTCAGGCACCCGCTATCGCAATTGCATACTCCGAAATCGAAATTATCGGTTACGGCGGCGAAGCTGATGTTCCCGTTATCCCCGAACTTAACGCTCCCACCGGTATCACCGGTAACCTTTCTCAGATGGAAACCTTTGAAGCTCCCACGATCTCTTGGGACGCTGTAGAAGGCGCAGTAGCATACGACGTTTACGTTGACGATACTC
The DNA here is from genome assembly GCA_015064945.1 of Oscillospiraceae bacterium. Classification (GTDB taxonomy): domain Bacteria; phylum Bacillota; class Clostridia; order Oscillospirales; family CAG-382; genus SIG636. The sequence goes on from SVRF01000012.1 coordinate 37,858, forward strand.
TCGTTGGCGAAAACCTCACCGATACTACTTACACCATCGTTATGGACCCCGTTGTTGCATACGGCAGCAATACCTCCTACTCCAAGGCAACCGTAGTTGCTAAGGGCGACGGCGTTAATTACATCGACTCCGCAAGATCCGAAAGCTACAACTTCTTCTATGTTGAAAAGCCTCTCGATCTCAGAGGAAACCGTGTAACCTCCGCCGACATCATCATCGACCCCGGTCACGGCGGTTCTCAGCCCGGTGCTGTTAACGGCGACAGACAGGAAAAGGATGATACCCTTGATATGTCCCTCAGAATGGGCGAAATCTTTGAAGCTCTCGGCTACACCGTAGCATACACAAGAATAGAAGACGTTGACGACGGCCTTATGAGCAGAGCTGCTAAGGTTAACGCAGGCGACTTCAAACTCTTCATCTGCGTACATCGTAACTCCTTCACAACACTGGGCGTTAGCGGTATCGAAGTTCTCCACGAAACCGGCGACACAACCGACGAAGCTTACGCACAGGCAGTTCTTGACGAACTCGTTGCTCTCGACCTCTTCAAGAACAGAGGCCTTAAGCCCAGAGATAACCTTGTTGTTACCAACAACGCAAGTGACTCTGTTCCTACAATCCTTGTAGAGCTTGGCTTCATCAGCAATATCAACGAGCCTCCTCTTGATTTCCTTCCCACCGATAACGAACTCTTTGATGCAAACTTTGACGAAATAGCTCTTGCTATGGTTAAGGGCTCCATTAAGTATCTCGGTTACAATGCAAGTTATGCAGGTAACATCAACATCAACGGCACCGATTACAGCTTCGACAGCGAAAACAACGTAATCGACGTAACTCTCGGCTCCGCTGATGCTGCAATTGATCTGGACTTCATCCACGCACTTGGTATGACCAATGTAGCTATCTCTACCGACGGCGAAACTTGGGCAGACCAGAGCTTCGAACTTATTGACAGCACCATCGAAGGCTTCCACGGCGACAAGATGGCTTGCGCTTCCTTCAACGCTTCTTACAGCGAAGCAACAAGCCTCCAGTTCAAGGTTGGCTACGCACTTGAAGGCGAAACCCTTTGGGCTACCGAAGAGGTTATCCTTACAGTTAACTTCACCGTAGATGCAGATGATTCTTCCTCCGAAGATGAAACTACAGAAGAGCCTTCTTCCTCCGAAGATGAACCTTCTGAATCTGAAGACGAAAGCTACCTCGAAGTAGAAGACAACCTCCTTCTTGGCAAGGACTACACCGTAGTTACCGACGCAACCGTATCCAAGGCAGACAGCGGCAACCTTATGACCAACGGCGCTATCCGTGGTGACAAGAACAACGCATGGAACGGCGACCTGGGCGTTAACGACGTTTCCGTAGAATGGTTCGGCACTTCCAAGACCATCACCTACACCTTCACCTTCGACGCAGCTACCGACGTTTCCGAAATCGTATTCCGTAACGTTCGTATCGCATCCAACCGTGCATTCGGTACACTCGTAATCAACGGTTCCACCATCGTTTTGTCCGGTCAGTGGACTAAGACTCCCGTTGCAGGCGCACCTCTCTACGGTCAGGACGGCGACGCTGTAGAACAGTACTTCGACGTATCCGTAGCAGTTGACCTTCAGGGCATCACCGAACTCTCCATCGGCCTCATCACCGATATGTACGTATGCCAGTATGACGAAATCATGGCATTCGGCGCAGCAGGCGACGAACCTTCTTCCGATGTAGAACCTTCCGAAGAAACTTCTGAAGAAACCTCCGAAGTTATCTCCTCTGAAGACTCCGAAGAAACCTCTGAAGTTATCACTTCCGAAGAATCCGAAGAGTCTGAAGAAACCTCCTTTGATATCACTTCTGAAGAATCCGAAGAAACTTCCGAAGAAACTTCTGACGACGAAACCTCCGACGACGTAGCAGACGTAGTTTACGGTGACGTAAACAACGACGGCGCAGTTAACAGCCTTGACGCTGCTCAGACCCTTAAGCATGACGCTAAGCTCATCACCCTTGATGACGCTGCTCTTGCTGCAGCTGACGTAAACGGCGACGGCACAGTTAACAGCCTTGACGCTGCTCAGGTTCTTAAGTTCGACGCTAAGCTTATCGACAGCTTCCCTGTTGAAGACGCAGCTGACGAAGAAAGCTCTGAAGAACTTTCCGCTATCGAATCCTCTGATGCTGCCATCAGCGAAGACGAAGAAGATTCTTCTGTAGAGTCCTCTGACGAAATCAGCGCATAATTATTAAATAGCATGAGCGCCCCTGCTTTCGCAGGGGCGCTCACTTTTTATCCAAAAGCTCTTAAATAAGTCGGCTGTATTCACGTAGCAATTAAAAACCATTGACAAAATGCAAGTTTCTTGTATAATAGAAGTTAAAGGGTATATTTATAACATAAAGCTTGAAAAGAGGAACAACCATGAAAAAATTACTTGCACTTGTAGTAGTATTTGCAATGCTTGTAACGGCAGCAAGCGCCGCCACATTTGTAACGGCAAACACCCAGGGAATATCCGCCCCCGGCGCAAAGGCTGTAGCAAGTACCACCTACACCCTTAGCTTTGAAGATAACGAAAACGGCACAGGCACGCTTACCGTGACCTTGCCGGCAAACATACAGAACGGCAAGATAGCAATTAAAACATCCGCAGATCTGAGCTATGTTGCAAACTCTGCCCAAAGTCCTATTGACGGCACGGTTAACGACACCGCTGTATCCACCAAGGGCATCGTTGTCTCCTTTGCAGAAGCACGCAGTTATAACGAAAACGCCGTGCTTTTAACCGCCGAATATACCATTGCCTCCGGCGCTCAAATCACCGCAGATGATATTATAGTTGACAGTTGGAAGCTTGGTGACGGCACCAGCTATGTATCCACCAACGCAGACGGCAACGTTAACGTGATTATAAAGGAACGCCCCGTGGTTTCCGTTAGCGACAATCTGCTTCTCGGCAAGCCCTACACCGTGGTAACTGACGCAACCGCCAACAAAGCAGACGGCGGCAACTACATTACCAACGGCGCAATCCGCGGTGACGCAGACAATGCATGGAACGGCGACCTTGCGGTTACGGGCGTAACCGTTGAATGGTTCGGCACCTCCAAGACGATAACCTATACCTTTGCCTTTGACACGGCTACCAATGTTGACGAGATAGTTTTCCGCAACGTCCGCATCGCTTCCAACCGTGCTTTCGGTACGGTTGTGGTTAACGGCAGTACCATTGTTATGTCCTCTCAGGCAAGCAAGACCGCTGTTGTCGGTGCTCCCCTTTACGGAGTGGACTCTCCCATAGAGCAGTACTTTGACATTTCTATCCCCGTTGTGCTTACAGGTATAACCGAACTTACCGTAGCACTTATTACCGATATGTATGTTTGCCAATATGACGAAATTGAGGCATACGGCGAAAACGGCACTACCTCAGAAGAGCCCTCCTCTGACGAGCCTTCCTCCGATGAGCCTTCCTCCGATGAGCCTTCCTCTGACGAGCCTTCCTCTGACGAGCCTTCCTCCGATGAGCCTTCCTCTGACGAGCCTTCCTCTGATGAGCCTTCCTCCGATGAGCCTTCCTCCGACGAGCCTTCCTCTGACGAGCCTTCCTCCGATGAGCCTTCATCTGACGAGCCTTCATCCGACGAGCCTTCCTCCGACGAGCCTTCCTCTGACGAGCCTTCATCTGACGAGCCTTCATCTGACGAGCCTTCATCCAACGAGCCTTCTTCCGACGAAAGCTCCGAAGACTCTTCCGTAGAAGACTCCGAAGATGCAAGCACTGACGACGCTTCTTCCGATGAGGACTCTTCCGAAGACCAATCTTCTGACGATGAGCCCTCCGATGAGCCTGCCGACCTGCTCTACGGCGATGTAAATGCCGACACAAGCGTTAACAGCCTTGACGCCGCACAGGCTCTTAAGCACGACGCTAAGCTTATAACCCTTGAAGGTGTTGCTTTGACCGTTGGTGACGTAAACGGTGACGGCGTGGTTAACAGCCTTGATGCCGCACAGATACTTAAGTTTGACGCTAAGCTTATAAGCCTGTTCCCTGTTGAAGAATAAGCTGATATAAATTGAGGGAAGCCTTTACGGCTTCCCTTTTGTTTTGCGCAAAGCTGTTTATTTGTCAAACTCAGGGTTAAAAGCGTAAAAGTTCTTACTATTCGGCTGCCCTGCCCCCGGCACAACGGCTTGCCGAAGTTTGTACAATCACCCCGACAATAAAAACGCCCAAAAGACCTTTGTTTAAAGGCGCTTTGGGCGTTTTTTCAATTCTTTCTTTACCAGTTATCTTCCATCCAATCATTTACATCGTCGCCAAATTCAGAAATGTATGGATGATATTCGCCATCGCTGCCATAGAAACCGTTTCTTTTCGGGCGTGACATCTCATCCGAAAGAAATCCTGCCAAAGCGGCAAAAAAACCAATAAACACCGCAATTGCAACAACAATCACTATGATCTTGGTCTTTACCTGTGCAATGCTCCAATTTTCTTTGAGATAAACAATGCAACCTATGAAAGCGATTAAACATATACCGACAAGAAAAGTCATAATAACACCTCCTTCAAAACGTCTTGCGGCCTAACGGTTTACCGTTAAGGAATTATAGCACGCCACAAAGGAAAAGTCAACGGTTAACCGACAACTTTTTTGCGCACATTATTATATAATTGCTTAAGGAGGCGAGCGTATGAGTATCTCGGAGGCTGTAGCGCAAAGAATACTTGGCCTGTGCAAGGAGCGAAACATAACCGTAAATAAGCTATGTACCATATCGGCAGTCACTCAATCAACAGTAAACGATATTGTTAACAACAAAGCGAAAAACACGGGGATAGTAACTATCAAAAAGCTTTGTGACGGGCTTGGAATAACAGTGGAAGATTTCTTCTCCCACGAGACGTTTCGCAATTTAGAACAAGAAATAAAATAGAGAGTTCTTGATCGTTGTATAGAACTCTCTGTTTTTATATTTATTAAATGCTCTCCGGCGGTGACATTTTATACACCGCTATGCATTTTCTGCAAACAGCTACCCCGGAAAAACGCAAGTCCCCATTTCAAAAAACGACGCTATATTTATTAAAACAGCAGGTAAAAAGTGAAAAGTTCTTGCTGTTCAGGCTGTCCTGATTTATACTTAAAATTCACAATTGGTTGGTTGACTGCAAAAGAAATTTGCGGTATTATTATATACAGATCAATATATTAGCAGGTGATAAAAATTGCACAACAACAAAGAGATGCTGGGCACGGCACCGATCGGAAAGCTGCTGTTTAAGCTTGCGCTTCCCACGGTGGTGGCTCAGCTTATTAATATGCTTTACAATATTGTTGACCGCATTTACATCGGTCATATGCCCGGGGACGGCAGCCTGGCGCTGACGGGCGTGGGCGTTTGTATGCCTATCATTATGATCATATCCGCTTTTGCGGCACTCATCAGCGCAGGTGGCGCGCCAAGGGCATCTATCTATATGGGCAAGGGGGATAACGACTCGGCGGAGAAGATCTTGGGTGGCTGTTTTTCGCTTCAGCTTTTTATCTCCGCAATTCTGACTGCCGTATTGCTGATCTGGAATGAGGATCTGCTTTTGATGTTCGGTGCAAGTACGAATACCATCGGTTACGCCACCGACTATATGAATATCTACGCCATCGGCACGATCTTTGTTCAGCTTACCCTCGGTATGGGTGCGTTTATCACCGCCCAGGGATTTGCAAAGGTTGGTATGATGACAGTGCTCATCGGTGCGGTCAGCAATATTATTCTTGACCCCATTTTCATTTTCGGCTGTAACCTTGGTGTAAGGGGTGCGGCGCTGGCTACCATCATTTCGCAGGCGATCTCTTGTGTTTGGGTACTCAGCTTCCTGCGCGGAAAGAAGACCTACTTAAAACTCCAACGCAAAAATATGCGTATTAACGGAAAGCTTGTATTCCCGTGCGTTGCGTTGGGACTTTCTGCATTCATTATGCAAAGCAGTGAAAGTGTGATTTCGGTCTGCTTCAATTCCTCGCTTTTAAAATACGGCGGCGACATTGCCGTGGGTGCAATGACGATTCTTACCAGCGTAATGCAGTTCGCTATGCTGCCTATGCAGGGTATTGCCCAGGGTGCACAGCCAATTTCCAGCTACAACTACGGTGCAAAAAATACCGACCGTGTGAAAAAGACCTTTAGACTGCTTCTGACCTCCTGCGTTGTCTATTCCTTTGTTATATGGGGTGCCATTATGCTGTTCCCTCAGGTGTTTGCAGGAATCTTTACGCCCGACAAAGAGCTGATCGAATTTACCGCAAATGCTTTGCGGATATACTGTGGCGTGATGTGCATTTTCGGTATTCAGATCGCTTGCCAAATGACCTTCGTTTCCACCGGCAACGCACCTTGCTCCATCATCGTTGCCATCGTGCGTAAGTTTGTCCTGCTCCTGCCGTTTGTTTATCTCATTCCCAATCTTGTGCAGGATAAGACTATGGGCGTTTACCTTGCCGAGCCGGTGGCAGATATCATAGCAGTAACCTTTACGGCGATCCTTTTTGCCGTTCAATTCAAAAAATCTCTCAGAAAATCAGAAAGGGAGACAATACAAAGGAAATTGCAGTAACCTACGAAAACAGCGAGACATTGCATATCGTGAATTATGTAAAAATCGGTGTAAAATAGGGTCAAGTTGTTTTCATGTAGTTCAGATGTCCCCTTTTTACGAAAAGCATCAAAGCTCCGAAAAGCGTTACACAACTTTTAACTTTACACGTTTTATCCCACGAAAAAGCAGACGGTCAAACTCCGTCTGCTTTTTAGTGTGCCGTAAGCTATTTATCAAATTCGGGATTAAATGCGTAAAAGTTCTTGCTGTTCAGATTGTCCTGTATCACACGCAGGGACTCACCGAAGCGTTGGAAGTGGACAATTTCACGCTGACGAAGGAATTTTATGGGCTCGCGCACGTCGGGGTCGTCCGCAAAACGCAGAATATTGTCATAGGTCTTGCGCGCCTTCTGCTCTGCTGCGAACTCATAAGAAGAACACGATGCGAAAAACCCTTGAAAACACTGGGTTTTTCGTTGGCGCAAGGTTTTTGTAGGTACGCCTTTGTAAAGACAACCTTCAAAAATTCCAGTGAATTTCAATGGGTACATCGGTGGTTCCTTTGATCCT
>SVRF01000013.1 GCA_015064945.1 Oscillospiraceae bacterium
AGAAGCACACTATTTGATAAATTCATTTTAAGTTGCTGACAGACGGCGGTTTTTCCAACTCCCATTGTTCCACCGACTATATATAAGTTTTTCATATACTCACCTACAAATTCTTATTTATCGAACTGTTTATAGTGTAAAATTAAGACCGCAATTCGTGAGAACTGCGGTCTGTTTGGCGGAGAGAGAGGGATTCGAACCCTCGTGCGCGTGAGCGCAAACTGATTTCGAGTCAGCCCCGTTATGACCACTTCGATATCTCTCCGTATTTGATTGTTTTTGAATTTTGCACGGCTTTTGCAAGGCCGAAGTTGAAATGCATTCATCCAAAATTCAAGAAAAATGAAGCATTTGAGAGATTTTGCGAGAAAACGAGAGCTTTCGCAAGTTGCAGAGTGATAAGCTCGGCTACCTTTCGAGTCAGCCCCGTTATGACCACTTCGATATCTCTCCCTCTATGTTAAACCCCGTTTTGGAGTATAACGACTATTCAATTTTTCATCGAACGGGGCGCCCCGTTATGTCCTGCCCGGGTGCCCGAAATTTTTCGCTCGCTGTTCGCTTCGCAAAATTTCGACCGCTGCCACTCCTTTTTGCTCCCTTCATCCGCCACCGGCGGTGGTCGCAAACGTCCCCACTTCGATACCTCTCCGTATTGTTTTGTTGTTGCTACCTGGATATTGTACCATTATTCTGCCGCAAAAGCAACTGTTTTTTTAAAAATTGTTGCTTGGGTCGAAGTTTACTCGTCGTCCTCGTCGTCCTCTTCTTTTTGAACGGTGGGCTTGGACTTAAAGGAAAACTTGCTTTCGGTGCCTTTATACACACGCTCTATATTCTTTCGGTGCATAACGATAACCATAAGGGCGGTTATTGTTGCAAACAGCATTTTAAATATGCCCGGCACGTGGCCCGCAAGATTTACCTCTATAATATAAACATAAGCGGGGTAGAAGAATGCGGCGATAACAGATGCCATAGAAACATAGCGGAATATAAACAGCACCAACGCAAAGGTAGCAATAAGAAGCAGGAACACGGCAGGGTCTAAAATAAGGATAGCCGTAGCAGAAGCAAGCACACCCTTGCCGCCCTTGAACTTATAATACACGGGTGCAATATGTCCAAGCACGCAGAACAGCGCCGCTATGTAAGCGCCCTCCACATTAAAAGCAGGGCTGTAGCTGACAAAAGCGCCAAGCAACACGGACAGCGCAGTTTTAAGCATATCGCCAAGCAGAGTAAACAGCGCCGCTTTTTTGCCGAACACCCTAAGCATATTGGTAAGGCCTGCGTTGCCGCTTCCGAAGCCTCTGATATCCTTGCCGAACAGCTTTCCCGAAACGATTATTGCGCTGTTGATACTGCCAAGCAGATAGCCGATAACCACGCACGCCAAGATCTCAAGGGTTGCGGCTGCTTCAGGCACAAGAGCGCCCTTGCCGAAAACCACGGCGTTAAGCCCTATTTTTTCTGCAATCCAACCATACCACCACACGGTAAAAGTCCTCCTTGTTTAGTTATCCTCTTTTTGCCTGATAATCAGCTTTATTGGCGTACCCTCGAAGCCGAAAACGTCCCTTAAACAGTTTTCGATATAACGCTGATAAGAGAAATGGAACAGCTCTGCACTGTTACAGAATATAACAAACGTAGGCGGCTTGATACCTGTTTGTGTCATATAATATATCTTAAGTCTTCTGCCCTTGTCCGTGGGGGGCTGGACCCTGTTCATTGCGTCGTTAAGCACATCGTTAAGCACGCCCGTAGAGATGCGCTGTATGGACTTATCGTATACGGAATTTATCATTTCGTAAAGCTTATCCACACGCTGACCCGTTTTTGCGGAAACAAAGGCAATAGGTGCGTAGGTCATATAGGAAAGTGCATCGTACACGTCCTTTTTAAAGGTGTTAACGGTGGAATTATCCTTCTCCAAAGTGTCCCACTTGTTCATAACGATAATCGCCGCCTTGCCTGCGTTGTGGCTTATGCCTGCAATGCGTTCGTCCTGGGCGGTAACGCCTTCTGCGGCATCACACATAATAAGGCAAACGTCCGCACGCTCCACCGCCGCACGGGCACGGAGCACGCTGTATTTTTCGATATTATCTTCTATTTTAGCGTTTCTGCGGATGCCTGCCGTATCGATAAACACGTACTTGCCGTGTTCGTTTTCAACACGGGTATCGGTAGCATCACGGGTGGTGCCGGGGATGTTGGAAACGATAACACGCTCCTCCCCTGCCACGCGATTGACCATAGAGCTTTTGCCTGCGTTGGGCTTGCCGATAACAGCAACACGGATAACGCCCTCTTCCTCAGGCTCCGGCTCGTAGTCGGGAAGCAGCTCCACTATACGGTCAAGGATATCGCCGCTGCCCGTACCGTGGATAGAAGACAAGGGGATAGGCTCACCCAGTCCCAGCTCGTAAAACTCATAATACTCGCCGGGGAGTGCGCCCACAGAGTCTATTTTATTAACCGCAAGAACCACAGGCTTACGGCTTTTCATAAGCATTGTTGCAATCTCGCGGTCGTCGGCGGTAACGCCTGCCCTGACATCCGTCATAAACAGGATAACATCGGCGCTTACCATAGCCAGTTCTGCCTGATTGCGCATCTGACGCAGTATCTCTGTATTAGCCGTAGGTTCAAGACCGCCCGTATCCGTAATAACAAAGCTTTTACCGTTCCACTCCGTATCCGCATAAATACGGTCACGGGTCACGCCGGGGGTATCGTCCACTATGGAGATACGCTCGCCGGTTATTTTATTAAAAAAGGTGCTTTTCCCCACATTGGGTCTGCCTATAATGGCAACTGTACCTTTCATATCATATCCTCCTCGCTTATACCAAGCAGATTATAAAGAAGTGACGCCCCGTCCTTTTCCGCCACGGAAATGGGGTAACCGAGGCTTTCAGCCGCTTCGTCAAGGCTTACGCCGTCAAGGAACAAATCCCCCTCGCTTCTAAGCATATTACAGGGGATAACCAGCCTGTCACAGCAGCCTGCGGACTTTAAAGCTTCCACAAGGTCGCCGCCCGTGATAAGGCCGCTTACCGTAACGGTGTTGCCGAAGAATTTGTTTTCCACCCCGAACACACGGCATTCCAGCTGAGGAAACGCATCGGTCGCTTTTGCGCACAGCTCACATATATGGCCGTAAGCCGCCTGACCCGTTGCCACATAAACCTTTTGGGGTAGGATTTTTTCGGACATCTCCGACGCTGCAGCATCCTCCAGCGCCCACAGAAACTCCTCCCTATGGCAACGGAGCATACCCACACCGTTTTCCAACTGAGGGTAGCCGTCATACTCATCCTCGGGGGGGATGGGGATACCTGCGGTAAGATAAAACTCATCTGAAGCGTAGAACATCCGCACACCCTTTTCCTCAAGGGGTAGTTTTGTAAATTCGTCTATGGTTTTGATAACCGCCGCCGCTTCCTCCGCGGTAAACAGGCGAAGCTTCGGCAGTCCCTCCCTATGGGCGGTAAGCCCAACGGGTACTGCGGACACGCTTTGCAGGGACTTAAGCTTATAAAGCTGTTCCATACTGTAGACAAGCTCTTCCCCATCGTTTATGCCGGGGCAAAGAACAAGCTGTGCGTTTATGGCAATGCCGTGCTCGGAAAGCTGTGTAAGATAATCAAGGCATTTGCCCGCAAAGCGGTTGCCCATCATAGAACAACGCAAATTCGGGTTCATTGTATGCACAGACACGTTAACGGGGGAGATGTGCATCTTTATTATCCTTGCGATATCGTCATCGGTCAGATTGGTAAGAGTAACGTAGTTGCCGTGGAGGAAGGAAAGTCTCTCATCATCGTCCTTAAAATAAATGCTTTCCCTCATCCCCTTGGGGTTCTGGTCGATAAAGCAAAACACACAGTTATTGCGGCAACGCTTTTGTTTTGTTATAAGGTAACTGTCAAACTCCGCACCGAAGGGCTCGTATTCGCCCTTGGAAAGCTTAAGGGTAAAAGGCTTGCCTTCCCGCTCTGCCTCGATAACAAGGCGGCGGTCGGTGGTGTAAAAATAATAGTCCAGCCCGTCGTTTATGGGGTTACCGTTTACGCTTATTATATTGTCGTGTGCCAAAAGCCCTGCTTTTTCCGCAGGACTGCCCTTTGCCACAAAGCTTATTTTAACCATAAATTTTCTCCATAAACGCAAAAGGCGCGCCTGCCCCAAGCCCTAATGACCGGAGTACGGCACGCGTTTTTGGAAGGTTTCTGCCTGTGGCAGAAACCTTCACATTAAACCAAAGCCTTATGCCTTTTTACTGTCCTTGCTGATGATTTCCTCGCCTGCGTAGGAGCCGCAACTCTTGCAAACTCTGTGGGAAAGGTTGTACTCACCGCACTTTGCGCACTTAGTCATGCCGGGCATATCCAGCTTCCATACGGAAGAGCGTCTCTTATCTCTTCTTGCCTTGGACACTTTTGCCTTTGGTACTGCCATCTTCAGCACCTCCCTCTTTTAGGAATAATATATCAGCCGTTATCAAGCAACGCTTTCAAAACCTCAAGCCGTGGGTCGATCTCCTTAGCGGGGCAATTGCAACTGCCTTTGTTAAGGTTCTTGCCGCATTTGGGACACAGTCCCTTGCAGTCCTCACGGCATAACAGCTTGGTGGGCAGCTCCAAAAGCAGCTCGTCATTAAAAACGGCGCTAAGGTCAATAAACCCATCCTCGTCTGTTAAAATATACTCATCATTCTCGTCTGCAACAAGCTTGCGTGCCACGGGTCGCTCTATCCTGAAGCTGTGGCTGAAATCAAAGCCCTCACCGCAACGGGAGCAAATACCCTCTGCCGCCACAGCCACATCCGCCGCAAGAAGCAGATATCCGCCGTGGTTGCCGACGCCGCCTTTTATCTTTGCGCTACCCCCGTTAAAATCGCCGTAATCTGCACCAAGGGGCAAAACAAAGTCAAAACTCAGGGTGCCGCCGTCCTGCGCCAGCAGTTGTTGTATATCCAGCCGCATAAAACCACACCCCCGTGTTTTTACCGTCGTCTCAGCAGACGCTCATACATTATAACTCTTTGCGTGGCTTTTGTCAACAGTTTTTTTAAAGGTTTTTGCATAAAAAAGCAGTATTTGGCTGATAATAGGAGGGACAGGAGTTGATTTTTTATGAAAAAGCTATGCAAATGCATTATAATAAGCGGCGCTGTGGCAGGTATGGTCATTGGCGCATCCTCTGCATATATGACGGCAATGATAATAAAAAGCAAAACAGGCGTGTGCGATATGATGAAGTGCAAAGCCAAGGAAGCTTTTAAGGCTATGGGAGACAAATTCACCCTGTAGTTCAATGCCCAAGGGGCAATTCACGGTGCCGACACCTTATGAATTGTCCTTTGGGCATTTTAAATTTCCTATTGCAAAGCCTTCGATTGTTTGCTAAAATAAAGCCATCCTAAAATATATTCAATAAGGAGGCAATTTATATGAAGCACATATTCAAGGGCTTTTTTGCCGTTATTCTTGTTTTGGCTCTCAGTCTCGGCACCGTACCTGTTTTTGCAGGTGAAGGCGGACAGATAATAGTGCTTTTCACCAACGACGTTCACTGTGCCATCGACGGCTATTCCTCTCTTGCGGCGTACCGTGAACAGCTTATAGACGAGGGTAACAGCGTTATCCTTGTGGACCTGGGTGACGCAATACAGGGCGAGATAATAGGCACCATTACCGACGGCGAGGCGCCGGTTACACTGATGAACGCTGTGGGATATGACTATGCGATCCCCGGTAATCACGAATTTGACTACGGTATGGACACCTTTTTGGGCTTGGCGGTAAATACTGCGGAGTATGAGTATCTAAGCGCAAACTTTACGGACCTGCGTCTTGGCACCACCGTACTGCCCCCCTATGCCATAGAGGACTTCGGCGGCTACAAGGTGGCTTTTTTGGGCGTTTGCACCCCTGAGGCCTATACCAAGTCCACCCCTGTATATTTCCAGGACGAGAACGGCAACTACATATACAGCTTTTGCGAAAACAGCCTTTACGATACCGTGCAGACTGCGGTGGACAGCGCCATATACGACGGTGCGGACTTTGTTGTCGCTCTTTGCCACTTGGGTATTGAGGGCACCACCGAAGGCTGGAAGTCTACGGACCTTATTGCCAACACCACAGGCATTGATGTGGTGCTGGACGGTCACTCCCACCAAACCATCCACGGCGAGTACTACGAAAACAAGGACGGCGACACGGTATTATTAAGCTCCACCGGCGAAAAGCTTGGCAATATAGGCAAGCTTAACATAAGCATGTCGGGCAGTGCGGATACACAGCTTATACCCCTTGAAACCGTAAACGGCGAAGGCGATGCCTTTGGATCTGTTCAGGCCCTTATAGACGGTTACAACGCAGAGCTGGCATATCTCTTTAACCCCATCGGTACCAGTGACGCAAACCTTGCCATCTACGACGAAGAAGGCACACGCATAATACGCAATTACGAGACCAATATGGGCGACTTTGTTACCGACGCATACCGTGCCGTAACAGGGGCGGATATCGCCTTTGCCAACGGCGGCGGTATAAGAGCAGAGATACCCGCAGGAGACGTTACCCGCAAACTGCTGATGGACGTTAACCCTTGGAGCAACGAAATGTGCGTTATAGAAGCAACAGGCCAGCAGATACTTGACGCACTGGAACACGGTGCTTCCGGCTATCCCGAAGAGTTCGGCGGATTTTTGCAGGTGTCGGGTCTTAGCTACGAGATACACAGCTACTACGACAGCCCCGTATACGTTGACGAGATGGGTGCATTTGTGGGCATTGACGAGAATATGAGACGCCGTGTTCAAAATGTCAAGGTAGGCGGCGAGGACATAGACCCCGAAGCCATATACACAGTTGCAGGCAGTTTTTATATGCTTAAAAACGGCGGCGACGGCTTTACAATGTTTGCGGACAGCCCCATAGTGGCTTACGAGGGCCTGCTTTGCGACTCTGATATGCTTATAGAATACTTTTTGACCGAGCTTGACGGATACATAAGCTATGAGCAGTACGGGTTTATGTACGGCGACATCAGAATAGCCCTGTTTACCGAGCAGTGCTATACATTGGGTGACGTTAACGAGGACGGCGCAGTTAACAGCCTTGATGCGGCTTACGTGCTTAGGTACGATGCAGAGCTGATAAGCCTTGACTACAAACAGCTTTGGGCGGCAGACGTTAACGGCGACGGCATTGTTAACAGCCTTGATGCGGCGTGGATCTTGAGATTTGACGCAGAGCTTATTACCGAGTTTTAAGCGTTTTATACAAAGAAAAATCATACCAAGAAAAAAAGCTTTTCGGCGCGCTGTGCCGAAAAGCTTTTCTTCTTGAAAAGAGGAAGTAAGAAAAACTGAAAATGAAAAAGCGGTCAATCCTTAAAACGAATACAGCGTAGAGGAAACAGTAAAGCTCTTCTTAAGCGTGCCTGCGCTGTATGTACCGCTTTCGTAAAGTCCTTCGTCCGCAGTCCCGGTACAGCTACCGCCCACGTACAGCTTGTAGGCAGAGCCCGTTGTCATTTCGGGGGTTGATATGATAACACGGGAGTAGGAAACCGTAGGCTTATAAGCCAAAAGCAGATTGCCCGAAGAGTCGGTAAGTGCTATAAGGCTGTTGGCAGAGCCGCTGAAGGAGCCTTTTAGCGCATTCTGGGAGAAGTTGGAAGAGCTAAGGCTGTTCATACTGTTGCCCAGGTCCACAACCACCAGTACACCGCCCGTTACACTTATTGTACCGTCGGCATCTATGCCGCTGTTTTCGTTGGTTTGGCTTTGCTGAACTATAAGCGTACCGCCGCTTACGGTAAGGGAACCGTTAGAGTCTGCACCGTCGCCCTTGGCATTCATCCACACGAATGCACTGCCGCCGATCTTAAGAGAGTACTGAGAGGTATTACTGCTGCTGCCCATACCGCCCATACCGGGTCTGCCGGGTGCGGCTGTGCCGCTGCCGTCTGCGCCGCCTGCGGCGTTGATGCCGTCGTCGGAGGACTGGATGCTTATGTGTCCGCCCATAATGCTTACGTTAAGACCTTCTATGCCCTCATAGCTGGCGAGGATATCTATAGTGCCGCCGTTTACCGTCATGGTAGTATCGGAATGGAAAGCATCGTCACCTGTGTATACGGTAAAGGTTCCGTTGGTTACGGTACACGCACCGTTGGAGTGCACTGCGTCATCAAGGGAGTTGATGCTGTAAGTACCGCCGGATATAACAATATAGCCGTTGCCCTTAAGTCCCTTGTAGGAGTTGGTATCGGAAGAGGAGATTGTTCCGCTGTAGCCGCCGCCCGTAGTTATATCGAAGGTGCCGCCGCCGAGACAAAGCCCGTCGGTTGCGGCAATACCGTCACGACCGCTTTCAATTACGAAGCTGCCTCCGTTGATCTCGACGTATACATCGGACCTTACGGTGTCTTCGGGAGAAGAGGCGTAAAGGTCTATGTTTTGTACCAAAATATTGTTATCCGCCTTAAGCGCCTTGTAGCTGCCCGTGCTTGTATCCACGGAAGCGTCACTGCCGCCTGCGCATACTATATACATATTGTATTCGCCGCTTGTACCTATACCGCTTGCGGAGGTGCGGGGCGTATCGCTGTTATCTATACTTAAGGTCTCGCCCGCCTGTGTTGCGTCATAGGATGCCTCTATGTAAAAGTTACCGCCGGTAATATTAATGTCGCCCACGTAGCTTGCACCCGTGGTTGCGGTAACGGTCATCGTAGAAGTGCTGTAGCTGATGATATCGCCCACCTGTACCAGACAGGCAGAGGCATAGTTTGTGCTGTTTATATGGGTAAGCAGGACAATATTATCTGCGGAGGCTGTAAAGTTCTTTGCCGTGCCGCTTTCCACAACCTGAGTTACGGTATAGGTGCCGTCCCCGTTGGAGGAAGCAAGTGCCGCATACCAATAAACTGCGGTGTTGGAAACCGTGCCGCTGTTCCATACGAAGCAGCCGCCGTCGGTAGATACCGCGCCGTTAAGCTGGCTGAAAGTATAGCTTACGCGCACCTCGCCTGCGGTTGCGGCGGTATCGAGAGAGCTTGCCTTAATGCCGTCACCCGTAGAAAGCAGGGTAAGGTCGCCGCCGCTTATATTAACCAAAAGGTCGCTTTTTATAGCGTTATTACTGCTGTTGAGAGTGAGTACGCCGCCGCTTATATTAACCTCGCTGTCGCCCTTAACACCCGTATCGGAGGAAAGCACGTTTATCTCGCCTCCGCTTATATTGGTGACAAGTGCGCTTTTCATAGCGTTGTCGGTAACGCTTAGGTTAAAGACGCCGTCTGTTACGTTAAGCTCGGTACCTGCCTTTATACCGTCGGCACAGTTAAGCATATTGACAGTGCCGCCGTTGGAGGTAAATACCGTACCTGCCTTAAGACCTGTACCCGCACTTGCGGTAAGCGTCAAGGTGCCGCCGTTGATGTTTACAGTGCCTTCGCTTTCTACCGCATCGGAGCCTGCGGAGCGAACAGTAAGACTGCCGCTGTTTACGCTGATATCGTCATTGGCGTGGAGACTGTCCTTAACCGCGCCCGTAACGGTAACAGAGGCTTCATCTATAATGATATCGTCGTCGGAAGCTATACCGTGCTGTCTGTTGCCCGTAACGGTAAGAGCACCGCCGCCGTTTATCTCAAGGGTATCGTTGGAGAACACAGCGCCTTTATCCGCAAGGGTGGTGACTGTGCCGTCTGCAAGAGTGCTTGCCGTGCCTTCGGGCAGAGTTATGTACGCCTTTTTGCACTGCTCGAAATACAAAGCAGAGCCGGAGGTATTTGTAAGGCTTACATTGTTAAGTGTAAGGCTTACCTTGTCCTCTGTACCTGCGCAAACGTGTACGTATCCGTTATCGGAGCTGCCGGTAACCGTATAGTTGCCGGCTGCCGTTACGTACGCACAGTTACCCGTAACCGTAACGCCTGTGCCCGTAGCTGTAACGGTGTCGCCGTCAAAGTGAATGCTTGCCATATCCGCAAGCTCGCCGCCTTCGGTAGTGCCGCCGCTTTCCACGGTGGGGTCGCCAAGCACTACTGCCGCTTTTTCTTCCTCGCTGAGGTAGCAGTCTATGTTAATACCGCATCTGCCTGCAAGGAACTTTCTGTATATTGCGTAGTCAGTAGAAGAAATAATGCCGTCACCGCTGACGTCACCTGCATAAACGGCAAGGCTGTCGCTGTAGCTCTTTGCTATGCAAGCACGCATAATAAGCAGGTCCGCCGCACTGCAAGCTCCGTCATAGCTTAGGTCGCCAACCACAACAAGAGTATACTCACCGTTGGTATATGCCAGGACCATCCCCGTGGATATGACCGTGCTTGAAGTTTTGTCCACAACGGCACCTTCGGAGGTTTTAAGCACCGCCGTGCTGTAAACGCTGGACATAAGCTGTGCGGCAGTTACACCCGAAGGAAGGTTATAAACATAACTTCCGCTTACCTTTAAGCGGTATTCGTCGGAAAGCTCTGCCGCTTCCGCTGCGGTATCCCACTTGGCAAAGGGCAAAACCGTAAACGCCATCAGGAAAGCAAGAAAAACGGACAACGCTTTTTTAAAACGCTTCATAAGCAATTCTCCTTTTTGTGTATAATTATACAGCAGATGTGCTGCTTTTTATGTATCAACCTCACAGTTTACTTATATTATCAAAACATTAAGCGCCAATTAATTTACCGTGTAAATTATTTTTTTGTAAGAAGCGTCAAAGAAAGCCCCGTTAACAACCGTGTTAACAGGGCTTTTCTGTTACATTGTGCACAAAAACCGAACACCGACCCATCAACGCATTAACATACATCTGTTTGCATCGGCTTGTTTCGGCTTTAAGAATTTATGCATTTACAACAGCTCCTTTCTTAGCCGTTCCATTATCTTCTTCTCCCTGCGGGACACCTTGACCTGCGTAAGCCCCAGACAGCGTGCGGTCTCGGTTTGGGAAAGCCCCTTGTAATACCTCAGCGCCACTATCTGCCTGTCCTCCGCATCAAGGCTTTTCACCGCCTGCCGCAGGGCAAGACTTTCGCTGAACGCCGCAACATTGTCCGTCCACAGGATGTTTTCGGGTGCAAGCTCCCCCTCTCCGCTTTCATATATAGAGCCTACGGGGGCGGTAGCGTCAAGGGCGCTTGCCGCCTCTTCCACGCTCATACCGCTCACCTGTGCCAGCTGTGATATGTGGGGCTCCTCTCCCGTTTCCGTAAGCAAGCGCTGTTTCTCCCTGCAAAGGAGCGCCCCCTTCCGCTTAAGCTCTCTGCTTACCTTTATTATACCGTCGTCACGCAGATGCTTTTTTATCTCTCCGCTTATAAGAGGCACGGCATAGGTGGAAAACCGTGTGCCGAAGCCCGTATCAAAGCCCCGTATCGCCTTTATAAGCCCTATCGTGCCTATCTGTACCAGGTCTTCCATCTCCGTGCCTCTGTCACGGAAGCGCAAAGCAAGGCTTTTTACCAAGCCCATATTCTCCTCCACAAGAGTGGAAAGTGCATCTGTATCGCCCTCTGCGGCGGCTTTGAAAAGCCCTTCCTCGTTCATATACCGCCGCCTATCTTTTTGGTAAGCACCACCGTTGTACCCTTCCCCGGGGAGGAGCGCACCTTAAGCTTGTCGCAAAAGCTTTCCATTACCGTAAAGCCCATACCGCTTCGCTCGCCCTCGGGGTCGCCCGTATATAAAGGCTGCAGACATTTTTCCACGTCCTCCATACCGCAGCCCCTGTCTTTTATCTCAAAGACCACGGTCCCGTCGGCGTATACAGAGCCTTTAATGCGTATGTCCCCCTTGCCCCTGCTGTTTTTGTAAGCGTGGACCACGCAGTTTGTTACCGCTTCGGAAACGGCGGTCTTTATATCCGCCAGCTCCTCCACCGTTGGGTCAAGCCGTGCCGCAAACGCCGCTGCTATGGCACGGGCAAAGCCCTCGTTGCTGCTTTTTGCCGCAAGAGTCACCGTAAAGCTTTCCAGCGCCGTCTTGTTTTTCTCCTTAACTACCGTCATCTTTTATGCACTCCTTTCCGTTTTTATAAGCTTGTCCAGCCCCGCAAGCCGCATTATTCGCATTACTGCCGCAGAGGGGTCCTTTACCGTAAGCACCGCAGATACGGAAAGCGCCGTCTTGTACCTGCCCATCAGCAAGCCCAAGCCCGAGGAGTCGCAAAAATGCACGTTTTGCAAATCCAGCACCACCTTCTTAGGCTGTTCGTCCCGTATAAGCTTGTCCATAGCCTGACGGGTCGCCGCCGCGCCGTGGTGGTCAAGCTCACCGGTCAGCGTAAAAGTAAGCGTGGCGTTTTCCTTTGTATGTGTAAAGTTCATAGTTTGTTTCCTCCTTTGTTGCCCGAACATTTTACTACGGCGGCAGGCGATAATTTGTCACTGCTTGTCGCCGTTGACAAAAAGATAAACAAAGGTTATAATTATAGGCAAAGGAGCTGATTTTATGGCAAAAATTAAAGATATAATAAGCTTTTTGGAAAACCGCATACCTAAAAGCCTGTCCATGCCCGGCGATAACGACGGATTTGCACTTGTGCCCGACAGCGAGAAGGAGCTTGACTGCATAGCTCTGGCGCTTGACGTAAGCCTTGACTCCATAGAGTTTGCAAAGTCTGTGGGCGCACAGCTTTTGCTTACCCACCATCCCACCATCTTTTCGCCGCTCTATTCCCTAAAGGACAGCGACGGCGTGGGCAAAAGACTGCTTAAGGCGGCGCAGGCGGGGATAGCGCTGGCGGGCTACCACACACGGCTTGACGCTATCGACGGCGGCGTTAACGATACTCTTTGTGCTCTTGTGGGCATAAAGGATGTGGAGAAGTTTGAGGACGGGCTTGGCAGAGTGGGATACCTTGAAAAGCCCATGAGCTACGGTGAATTCTGCGCACACGTGGGCAAGGTGCTCGGCACCGAAAAGGTTACGGGCATAAATACAGGCAAGACGGTACACCGTGTTGCGGTTGTGGGCGGCAGCGGCAAGGGCTCGTTTTACGATGCATACCGCACCGGTGCGGACACCTTTTTGACGGGCGAGGTTGCCCACAACACCCTGCTTGACGGCAGAGATTTAGGTATGAACCTGGTGCTTGCAACCCATTACCGCACGGAAGTTGTGGTGCTTCCTCCTCTGGGCGAGATGGTGAAGGAAGCCTTCCCCCACATAAAGCTTCACTTTTTCGGCGACAATCTGTAAGGAGCGTGTAAAGCCTTGGCAATAGACGGCATTTTCTGCCACCGCTTGGCGGCAGAGCTTAAGGGTGCGATAGTCGGCACCAAGATAGAAAAAATAAACCAGACCGGTGACGAGGAGCTTACCCTTCGTCTTTACGGCGGCGGCAACAAGTACAACCTGCTTCTTTCCGCTTCCCGCAAGAACGCAAGGGTCTGCCTGTGCGGCGAAGTGCCGCCACAGAACCCTGTGCCCACCTCCTTTTGTATGCTGCTGAGAAAGCACCTGCAAAACGGCAGGATAACCGACGTATTCGCCCCCGAGGGCGAACGCATTGTTTGCATCGACGTGGAAAGCAAGGACGAGCTGGGCTACCCTTGCCACCGCCGCATATATGCGGAGCTGATGGGTAAATACAGCAATCTGCTTATAAGCGATACGGATAAAGACCGTGTGCTGGGTGCTCTTTATCAGACAGACCTTACCTTCGCCGCAAGAACGGTTATGGTGGGTCTGCCCTACGAAGCGCCGCCCAAGCAAGACAAGGTACTGCCCTACGGGGTTACGGAGGAAGAATTTTGCGCCCTGTGCCGAAAGGCACCTGCGAGGGAGTGCGGCGATTTTATACTTAAGACCTTTGCCTGCTTCTCTCCCCTTACCGCAAGGGAGACGGCATACCGCGCCTCCGCCCTTGGCAAAAACGTGGAGGATGCAGATGCGCTTGCCCTTTATCGCAGCTTTAAAGAGCTGCTTGAAGGAGATTGTGCGCCCTGCACAGTCTGTGACGAAAAGGGGGAGCAAACAGCATTTTCCTTCACAGCCCTTACCCAATACGGTGCAGGCTTTACCGTAGAGCAAAAGGAAAGCTTGTCCGTGCTTCTTTGCGACCATTTTGAGGAAAAGGGCAAAAAGGAGAAGCACGACCGCCACAGCAGTGACCTGCTTAGACTTGTATCCAATCTTAAGGAGCGCATAAACAAAAAGATGGGACTGCAAAAGGAGTCACTTAAGGAGTGCGAGCGCAAAGAGGACTACAAGCGGAAGGGCGACGCAATAATAGCGGGCATCTACCTGCTGAAGCAGGGGATGGAAAGTGCTATGCTTATGGATTATGAAAGCGGCGAGGAGATTGAGGTGGCGCTGGACAAGCGCAAGACTCCTGCCAACAACGCCAAGGCGTATTACAAAAAGTACACAAAGCTTAAGAACGCCGAGGTGGCTATGACGGAACAGCTTGAAAAGACGGCGCTGGAGCTTGAATATATAGAAAGCGTTGCAGACGCCGTTGCCCGTGCGGAAAGCGACAGCGAGTTTGATGACCTGAGGCAGGAGCTGGAGCGTACAGGCTATATAAGAGGCAAAGCCAAGGGCAAGGCAAAGCTTAAGGCAAAGCCCTTTGTTTACACTGTGGACGGAGGCTATACCCTTAAGGTGGGCAAGAACAATCTGCAGAATGACGAGCTGACCTCAGGTGCGGACAAGGGGGATATATGGTTCCATGTAAAGAACGCACCGGGCAGTCACGCCGTACTGTTTGCAGGGGGAGAGGAGCCCTCTGCCCTTGCCTACACGCAGGCGGCACAGTTGGCGGCGTATCACTCCTCGCTGAGCGGCTCCCCTGCAGTGGCGGTGGACTATACAAGGGTGCGATTTGTTAAAAAGCCTTCGGGCGCGGCACCCGGATACGTTATCTACACCCACAACTACACCGCCTACGTAGACGCCGTAGAGCCAAAATTTTAAGCAGCGCCCACTAATTTTGCAAAAACTATTGACTTTTCGGCGCTGTTGCTATAAAATATATGTGAATATTTATGATAACAAAAAACAAGCGGCTTGGTGCACAGTGCGCCACGCCCGATATGGAGGACTTTTATGGTAACAGCAGGCGATTTTAAAAACGGTTTGACTTTTGAGATGGACGGCAACGTTATGCAGGTAATTGAGTTCCAGCACGTTAAGCCCGGCAAGGGTGCCGCTTTTGTAAGAACCAAGATGAGAAACGTTATAAGCGGCGGCGTGGTTGAAACTTCCTTTAACCCCACAGCTAAGTTCCCCACCGCAGTTGTTGAAAGAAAAGATATGGAATACAGCTACAGCGACGGCGACCTGTATTACTTTATGGATATGGAAACCTATGACCAGGTTCCCCTTAACGCAGACAAGCTTCCCGATAACTTTAAGTTTGTTAAAGAGGGTATGACCTGCCGTTTGGTTTCTTACAAGGGCAACGTATTCTCCGTTGAACCCCCTATGTTTGTAGAACTTGAAGTTACCGATACCGAACCCGGCTTTAAGGGTAACACCGCAACAAACGCACTTAAGCCCGCTACCCTTGAAACAGGTGCGGAAATTAAGGTTCCTATGTTTGTTAACACCGGCGACGTGCTTAGAATAGACACCAGAACCGGCGAATATCTTGAAAGAGTTTAATTTGTGAGGTATTTTGTATGAACATTTCTGAAAAAGCCGCTTATGTTAAGGGCCTTATGGAAGGTATGAAGCTTGACGAAAGCACCAACGAAGGCAAGCTTTTTAAGGCTATTGCAGACCTTCTTGAGGATATATCCCTTTCCGTTCTCGACCTTGAAGACGGTCAGAGCTATCTTGAAGAATACATTGACGAAATAGACGCAGACCTTGGTGAGGTTGAACGTGACATTTATGAATGTGACGACGACTGCTGTGACTGCTGTGACGATGACGATTGCGACTGCTGTGATTGCTGTGACGACGACTGTGACTGCGACTGCTTTGCAACCGTTTGCCCCACCTGCGGCGAAGAAGTTTATTTTGACGCAGATACCGAAGATGACGTTATCATCTGCCCCTCCTGCAACACCGAGATAGAGCTTGAGGATATTGACGATATCGAAGAATAATAAATAATCCCCACCACTCACTGCGTTCACGGCGGGGACTCCAAGGTAATATAAGCACCATTTCCGTTCGCTCGCGCCTGCGCGCCACTTCGTGGCACTTGCGGAAACTAAGGTGCATTTTCTGCGGCACCTGTCCGCAGAAAATACGTAGAGTTTGTATGTTCCCGTTCGCAACGGGAGCAGACCATTTATTCGCACAGCGTAATTTTACGGCGGAACGGCAACACCGTTCCGCCGTTAATAGTTTTGGAGAAAATGCATGAAAAAGCTTATAGACTTCCATACCCACATCTTCCCCGACGCCATTGCCGAGCGTGCCGCCGCCAACGTGGGCAACTACTACTCCCTTAATATGGAGGGTAACGGCACTGCCGCTATGCTCAGAGCGCGTGCACCCAAGGGTGTGGACTGCCGTTTTGTTATATCCTCGGCGGCTATGAAGGCGAAGAATGTTATCCCCGGTAACGATTTTTTGCTGGACTGTGCCGCTAAGGACAGCGCATACATCCCCTTCGGCTCCTTCCATCCCGATATGGGGCAGAGCGAGGCGCTGGCGGAGATAGAGCGTATAGCGGAAGCAGGCATAAAGGGCATTAAGATACACCCCGATTTTCAGCATATCTTTATAGACGACCCTTCCCTGCTGCCACTGTACCGCCGCTGTGCACAGCTGGGATTGCCCATACTTTTCCACGTAGGGGACAAAAACACGGACTATTCCACCCCCAAGCGTATGCGGAAAGTGTGCGATGCCATCCCCGACCTAAAGGTGATAGGCGCACATCTGGGCGGCTATTCTGTATGGGAGCAGGCTGAGGAATACCTGCTTGACGCAGGCATATATGTGGACTGCTCCGAGGCACGCCCCTTCTTAACGGAGGAGCGCACCTATGAGCTGATTATGAAATTCGGTATAGACAAGGTGCTTTTCGGCAGTGACTACCCCGTTTTTTGTACCGACACCGTATACGGTCACATAAACGCCCTGCCCTTTACCGATGAGGAAAAGGAAAAGCTTTTCCACCTTAACGCGGAAAACCTTTTAAATTTATAGCAAACTAAAAAAGAGCGTATATTTGCGCTCTTTTTTGTAACCTATCCGAATTTTTGGGTACTGTATTATTGAAAGGAGTGAGCTTTGATGGAAGACAGGGACATAATAGAGCTGTACTTTGCCCGTGACGAAAAAGCGATTGTCGAAACCGCCCGCCGCTACAAGGCTTACTGCTTTGCGGTAGCTCATAACGTTCTTGGCAACCGTGAGGATGCGGAGGAGTGTGTAAACGACAGCTATATGGGTGCGTGGAATACCATTCCGCCCCAAAGACCTGCAAATTTTCGTGCTTACTTGGGGAAAATTGTCCGCAACGCCGCACTTAAAAAGTGGCGTGGCCGCAACACGGCTAAGCGCGGGGGCGAGCTTGCCTTGGCCTATGAGGAGCTTGCGGAATGCCTGCCCTCTGTCGAGGACTGCCCCGCCCAAAGCCTTGAGGCAACAGAGCTTACAAGATGCATAAACGCCTTTATCTCCACCCTTAAGGACGGAGAAAGGCGGCTGTTTGTGGGCAGATATTGGTATTTTTATTCTGTAGCTGACCTTGCCAAAAGCCTTGGAATAAGCCAAAGCAACGCCAAGGTCAGCCTGCACAGGTTACGAGAGAAGCTAAGGACAGTACTTGAAAAGGAGGGATACGTAATATGAAGCCCGACAACATTATTGACGCCATAGGCAACATTGACGACAAATACATAGACGAAGGTGCCCTTGATAAAGCCCCCAAGAAGACCTCTCCCCTCAGGTGGATACTGCCCCTTGCGGCGTGCATAGCTTTTGTGATAGCCGCAGTACTGCTGTTTCCCAAGGCAGACCCCGCACCTGCTGACAGCGAAAGAGAGCCGGTGCTTCAAGGTGAGGAAAACAGCAAAGACGAAAGCTTGTCCGAGGAAAGCAGTGCCGAAGAGAGCAGCGAGGACACGCCCATACCCATAGAAAAGCTTTTGTGGTCGGGCAGGATTGACGAAGGAGTTCCCGATAGCAATTTGACAAGCTCTTATTCTACGGAAAAGCTTAGCGATGATATTACCGTAATGAAAAGCTTTTATAAGTATTTAACCGAGGAAGTAGCAGACGATGAGTTTGTCGCCTTCGGCGTAAGGTGTGTGAACCTTGGCACCGACACGGAAGCCATTGCCGACATAAGGGAACAAAGACAAAGCGCAGAAGCCCTTTATAAAACCCTGCTTAATATGTGGCAGGAGCTATACCTCGACTATGAAGCGAAGGGCATCAACGAAGGTGAGATAAGGGCAAAAATTCTTTCCGACCCCGAATACGCCGCCGCCTACAAAACGGCATACGATGCCTGTATTGCCGTCGCTAAGGCGGAGCTTGACATCCGCGGAGAGCTTGGCGAAGAATATATAAAGCACCTGCAAAACAAGGGCTTTAAGCTTCTTTACGGAGTGGAAAACGAGGAATGCGAAGCCTATTTGCATTTAAACGGATTTATTGCGGTTATGGCGGGCACAAAGGAGCAGTTTTTGGCATTAAAAAGCGATGAAGTCCCGGGCAAAATGCTGTTTTGTCCCGCTTATGAGGACGCAAGTCAGCTTAAATTTGGATTCAGCTATGGCATAGAGCCTTATTTGCCCCCGCCCGCAGAATTTACGGAAGAGGGGCTGACGGCAAAGCTTGCAGAGCTCTACGCCCAAAGCCCTGACGAAAAGCTTACCGTAAGGGTATACTACAACCTGAGATATCCCACCAAGGAGGAAGCCTATGAGCGCGGCTGGCGCTCCTTGGGCTATGAAAGCAAGGCGGACTACGAGCGTGACCTTAACGCAAACCTGCTGGATGTTTACACTGTACAGCAATGTATAATGGTGCAAAGAGAGGCTATGAACGGCAAGCGCGAAAAGCAAGCCGTTATTGACAGAGTGCTTAAAGAGGGCGAGCTTTTTGACACAGAGGCGGCAGGAATTATGGTAACTCCTTACCTGCGTTCCAATTGCGTTTATGCAAACCTAAGCTATGAGCGTGCCTTGGAAGTAGCGGCAGACGAGGCTGTTGCCTATATAGAGATTGCCGATTTTAACTATTCCATAAACCCCCTCGACTACTCGATTTTTTACTATATCCAAAGGGATAAACCTGCAATCAGTTAAAAGGGATTAAGGCTAAAGTCCCGCTTTAGGCCTTCGAGCTCCAGTGCCACACTGTTAAGGGCGGCGTAATACCCATCCGTACCCCACAGAGCGGCGGCTTTATCCGCCCCCGATATGATCTTATCTATACGGCTTTCCTTTACCGTAAGGCGAAGGAAGGCCTTTTCCTTTTGTAAATAATCTGCGGCTTCTCTTAGCTCCTCTGCGCTTTGGGCAGTAATAACCCCGTCCTGCACCCTGTTAAGCACCCCAAGAGTATAAACGCTGCAGCCCCCAACAGCACCGACTATAAGCACAAGCACCGTTAACGCAACCAAAAAGCCCCTCATTTTTCCCTTTTCCTTTCATAGCTTATGTTGTCACAGTCATCCACGCAAAAATAGACAAGTTCTTTTTCCTTAAGCCCGTTTGCTTTAAGCTGTTTTTTAAGCCAAGCCATATCCTTGCCCGTTTGCCCAAGGGTGCGCTGCTGAATACAGCCGTCTATTATTATGGGATGGCTTATGCCCTTCTTTTGTACCTCAAGCCCCAAATCCTCGGCGGCAGGCGGTGTGCATACGGGGTCGGCAATGACGCTAAGCGCCCCTGTTTGCTCAAGTATTACGTAGCTTACCTCGTCTATCCCCCGAAAGCCTGCCACACGGATGGCAGAAAAAAGCTCGTCCGTGCTTATACGACTGCTTGCAAGATTTTCCTCTATGATATGCCCACGGCTTACCAGCACCAAGGGCCGCCCCTCCATAACCCGCCGCAGTGCAGGGATGTTTCGGCACAAATGAGAGCTTATAACCTCCAGACAGCACAAAGAAAACACGGAAAACACGCCGTAAAGCAGGGGAATATCTGCATCGGTCATGGGCAGTATCGCCAACTCCGACAGCATAACAGCGGTAACAAATTCCGTAAGGTGCAGTTCCCCTATCTGGCGCTTGCCCATCATACGCATACCAAAATTTAAAAGCACAAAAAATATAAGCGTGCGCAATAAAATAACGGTCAAACAAAACACCTCTTTTACATATTATGTAAATTTTCCGTTTTTTTATGCGAAAGCTGTAAAAAAAGCGTGACAAAGGGATAAAAGTGTGCTATAATCATTCTGTATAGAAATTGAAACGGGTTGGTATGTATGGCAGATAACACAAACAGAGCACCGCAGGAAAGCGAAAATCTTATTGCAGGCAGAAATGCGGTAAGAGAGCTTCTTAAAAGCGGCAAAACCATAGATAAGCTTTATATTTTGAAGGGCGCAAGGGACGGACTTTTGACCGTTATTTTTGCAGAGGCTACCCGTGCGGGCGTGCCCGTGGTGGAAAGTGACCGTGCCGCTCTTGACCGTATGGCGGCGGCAAACCAAGGGGTTATCGCCCAGATACCGGAAAGGGAGTACGCCAGCCTTGAAGATATAATTGCCCTTGCCGCAGAAAGAGGCGAGGCGCCCTTTGTGGTGATTTTGGACTGCGTAAGCGACCCCCATAATCTGGGCGCAATAATCAGATCGGCGGAATGTGCGGGCTGTCACGGGGTCATCATCCCCAAGCGCCGCAGTGCACTGCTCACCCCCTCGGCGGTAAAGGCGTCTGCAGGTGCGGTGGAGCATATCCCCGTGTGTAAGGTGGCAAACCTTTCCTCGGCTATTGAGTATTTGAAGCAAAACGGGCTTTGGATCTACGCTTTGGAGGCGGATGGTCAGCCCTACGACGGCATAGATTACAAGGGCGGTTGCGCACTTGTTCTTGGCAGTGAAGGGGAAGGAGTATCCCGCCTTGTAAGGGAAAACTGTGACTTTGTGGTAAGCATCCCCATGCGCGGCAAAGTCAACTCCCTTAACGTATCCAATGCGGCGGCGGTAGTACTGTTTGAGGCGGCAAAGGGACGCCGCTGAACCAAGCTTTTTTATAAAGGGTGTGAAAAATTGATATGTCAAGCGAAAACAAAGAAAACAGCATACTTGCCATAGACGATATACTTGCAGGTGCCGCAAAGGACACCAAGGCAGCAAAGGACGTTGCCGTGCCCGACTTTAAGGCGGCGGCGGAAGCGGAGATAGCAAAAGACGCCGAGGAGAAGGCGGTGTCGGCAGAGATACCTGCCGCCGTAACGGAAGAGCAGGAGCTTATTAACGAGTACAGCGGCAAGGAAAAGACCGAAGATAATATGAATACCAGCCGTCTGCAGGCATTGCTTGAGGCGCACTCCGACGATGACAGGTCTTTGCTGGAGTATTTCAGTAAAGGCGGCAAGCGGGGCAGCAAGCAGGTTGACCGCATTTTTGCGATGATGGACGGAAGCGTTCCTGAGGAAACTACAGAGCCCAGACTTTCGGACAGCGTACCCGAAAAGAAGAAGTTTGTGCAGGAAAAGCTTTTCAGCTTCGGGGACACTATGCAGATAGAGGAACTTCCTCTTGACAGCGGTGAAAAGACAAGCTTTGACGATGACTTTGCCGCACTGAGCGAAAAGATCAACAGCGGCGAGATACGCATAGATACAGAGGACGAAAGCGTCGATCAGCTTACCCTCGGGGTAGACGAAGATGACGAGGTCCTGCCCGAAAAGACCGATGCAGACAGCGAAAAAGACAAAAAACTGCGTATGGTCTTTGATATGATGGAAGAGGGAGAAGCGCCTCCGGAGGAAACCATAAGCAAGGAAGCCGAG
This sequence comes from Oscillospiraceae bacterium, assembly GCA_015064945.1. Classification (GTDB taxonomy): domain Bacteria; phylum Bacillota; class Clostridia; order Oscillospirales; family CAG-382; genus SIG636. Next base: position 21,916 of record SVRF01000013.1, read on the forward strand.
GAGACCATAAAGAGAGCCCGCTCTTCAAAAAAGGCAAAAAAGCACAGAAAAAAGGCAAAGACGGAAAACAAGGCGAACGCCTTTGAATACAAGGACAGAGAGCAGAATACGGAAATCGCCACTATGCTTAACCGTGCGGTTGCTTTAAGCCGTCTTAAGCTTATAGGTGTGCTTCTGCTTACGGGGCTTATCTTCTATATGGAACTGGCAAACGGCGAAAGCGCCCGTAACCCTTACCTTAAGCCGGGCCGCTTCGGTGCTGTGTATATTCTGACAGACCTGCAGCTTTTGTTCTTTATTGTTATGATAATGTCCGAAAGCTTTATAAACGGCATCCGTGCTTTTAAGAATATGAGGCTGACCTCGGACAGCGTGATGGCGGCAAGTATTTTGGCGGCATCGGCATTTTGTGTGGTAAGCCTGTTGGTTAACCCCACCGATCCCGAGCTCAAGCTTTACTGTCTTGCGGCGGCGGCATCGGCATTGGCAGCTGCTACCGTTAAGTATATGCAGTGCAAAAAGGACCTTGGCTCATTTAGAATAGTAGGTATTAAAAAACCCAAGTTTACCGCTATGGCAATCGGCGGCGAAGCAGGTGAAGCAGGCGAATTTGCCAAGCACCTAAGCGAAAGCAGCGAGCTGTTTACGGTAAAGAAGGCGTCCTTCGTGTCCGGCTTTTTCGCACGAACCACACGCAGACCCAAAAGCGAGGATATATTCAACTTCCTCGTACCCGTTACCTTTATGGCGGCAGTGGCGCTGTTTATGGCGTCCTATCTGACAAGCGGTGACAGCTACGGGGCGTATTCCGCCGCAACCTTGCTGTTTTGTGCGGCAACCCCCATTACGGCGTATTTTATGATAAGCCTGCCCGTTATTGTGGCTTGCCACCACGCAAGGCGCTACAACGGCGCATTTGTGGGCAACGCTATTGCAGAGGAGTATGCGGAAGCCGCTGTGCTTTCCTTTGCGGATACGGAAGCTTTTCTGCCCCACATGGTAAGCGTTACGGGGGTAAAGACCTACGGCGATTACTCTATAGATAAGGTTATGACCCGTTTAGGTATGCTTTTTGACTATATAGGCGGTCCTCTCAAGACCGTTACCGCCAATATGCTGGACAAGGTGCCCAAGCCCGACAGCATAAGGCTTATAGACTCTGCCGCAGACGGTCTTTACGTGGTAATGGACGGTATGGACTATTATCTGGGCAAGCGCAGTTATATGCGTCACAGCCGTATGGACGCACCCGTGGACGAGGCGGACGACGTTTACGCCAAAAACGTGGGTACGGTAATGTATATGGCAATAAACGACACGGTTGTTGCCAAGATATACGTCAAGTACACCATAAACCCCGATTTTGACACATTGCTTCGCAGTATGTACCGTGCAGGTGTCTGTGTGGGCATAAAGACCCTCGACCCCAACATAAACAACGAGCTTTTGCAAAAAAGCATAAAATACAAGAAGTGCCCCGTAGCGGTTCTTAAGGGCGGCATACCCGAGGATATGAACGGCACGGCGGACGAGGTGGACTCGGGCATAGTTTCCGCATCCACACTGCACAACTTCTTAAAGATGTTTATCCTGTGCGACCGCACAAGACACGCAACAAAAAGCAACTGCATAATACACATAGCGGCGATGGCGATAGCTATGTTTGCGGTGGCGTTTTTAACACTTACGGGCGGTGTTGCCGCCTACGGAAGTATAGCGGTGGTACTGTTCCAACTGCTGTGGTTTGCCCCCATGGCGGCGCTATCCTTCCTGCTGTAAAGGCTTTTTTGTCGGTTTTGCACAAAAAGTCGGGTAATTATTTTACAGCCGAACAAAAAAATATTGGCAAAATGTATTGAATATTTTGCATTAATATTTTATAATAAGTAAAGCTGTCTTTTTCTGCCTTTGTATACATCAGGGCGGAGGACGGTCTGTACTGCGTTAAAAATCAAATAACATATATTTTGGAGGACAAACACGTGGCAAAATATCAATCTGATTCCATTAAAAACATCGCTCTGCTCGGACACAGCGGAGACGGCAAAACCGCATTGGCAGAGGCTATGCTTCTCCTTGCAGGCGCAATAGACAGGGTTGGCGGCAACCTTGACTTTGACCCCGAAGAAAAGAAGCGCGGCAGCTCTATCGCAGCAAGCCTTGCAGCATTTGAATGGAAGAACAAAAAAATAAATCTGCTTGACACCCCCGGTTACTTCGACTTTGCAGGTGAAGTTAAGCAGGCACTTCGCGCGGCTGACACAGCTATTCTCGTTGTTGACGGTAAGAGCGGCCTTAAGGTTGGTACCGAGCTTGCTTGGGACTATGCTGACAAGATGCCTAAGTGTATCTTTGTTAACAAGACCGATGACGAAAATGCTAATTTCGATAACGTACTTGCAGGCCTTAAGGAACAGTTTGGCAACAAGGTTTGCCCTATCGTTGTTCCTTTTGAAGGTGCAGGCAAGGCTAAGACCTTCTGCAACATCATAACCGGCGAAGCTTTTGAGTATGATGCAAAGGGCAACGCTAAGAAGGTTAGCGTTGATATGTCCAAGTTTGACGGCGTTAAGGAAGAGCTTATGGAAGCACTTGCCGAAACAGATGACGACCTTATGGAAAAGTTCCTTGAAGAGATGGAGCTTACCGACGACGAAATGCTTATCGCACTTAAGAAGGGCCTTTCTAACGGCATCGTATGCCCCGTATTCTCCGGCTCTGCTTCCGCTATGACAGGTATTTCTACCTTCCTTGATATAATTGCCGAATACTTTATGTCCGCGGCTGAAAAGACCGAGGACGGCGAAGTTAAGCTTTCTGCAAACGGCGACACCGCACTTCTTTGCTTCAAGTCCGTTGCAGACGCTTTCGGTAAGAAGACCTTCTTCCGCGTAATGAACGGCAGCCTTAAGAAGGATACTCAGCTTGTAAACCTCCGCAGCGAGCAGAACGAAAAGATCGCAAGGATCTACACCTGCGTAGGCGCTAAGGAAACAGAAGTTGAAGACCTTGCATGGGGCGACATTGGCTACACCACCAAGCTTGCGGCTACCAACACAGGCGATACCCTGGGCGGCAAGGAAGCGTTTGCGGCTATCGACTATCCCAAGCCTTACTACCGTCAGGCTATCGTTCCCAAGAGCAAGGGCGACGAAGACAAGATAAGCACCGGTATAGCAAAGCTTCTTGAAGAAGATCCCACCCTTAAGTATGAAAACAACGCCGAAACCAAGCAGATGCTTGTACACGGCTTGGGCGATATCCACCTTGACGTTGTGGCTTCCAAGCTTAAGAGCCGTTACGGCGTTTCCATAGAATACAGCGAACCCAAGACCGCATACCGTGAAACTATAAAGAAGACCCTTCAGACCGACGGTAAGCACAAGAAGCAGTCCGGCGGTTCCGGTCAGTACGGTCACGTTAAGATCACCTTCAGCCGTGGCGAAGAAGAAGGCCTTACCTTCACACAGAGCGTTGTTGGCGGCTCCGTTCCCAAGAACTTCTACCCCGCAGTAGAAAAGGGCCTTCTCGAAGCAATGCAGAAGGGCGTTCTGGCAGGCTTCCCTGTTGTCAACCTTGCGGCAGACCTGTTCGACGGTTCTTACCACCCTGTTGACTCTAACGAAATTTCCTTTAAACTTGCAGCTATCCTTGCATACAAGCAGACCATCAACGCTAACCCCGTAATTCTTGAGCCCGTTGGCTACCTTAAGGTTCTTATCCCCACCTCCTACTCCGGCGATATTATGGGTGACGTTTCCAAGCGCCGCGGCAGAATAATGGGTATGGGCGAAAGCGACAGAAAGGGTTACACCGTTATCGAAGCGGAAATTCCCTCTGCAGAAATGAACAACTACGCTATCCAGCTCAGAGCAATGACTCAGGGCAGAGGCAGCTACACCTTTGACTTTGTAAGATACGAAGAAGCTCCCGGCGAAATCGCCAACAAGATTATAGAAGAAGCCAAGAAGGCTGAAGACTAAATCACGGCATAACCCCACAGCAACCATAATTATGCCGAACAGCAGAAACGAGGAAATCACTATGCATACTACAAGAAAAATTTTGGCATTACTGCTTGTACTTTGTACGGCGCTGTCTTTTGCCGCTTGTGTCGGAGAGGCAGGCGACCCCTTGGATGACATTTCCAACGGTAAATTGGGCGCAACCGACGCTAATGAAACGTCTGACGATGTTTCCGGCGAAAGCAAAGACGAAACCCCCGAAGGTAAAACTGCAGTGCCTGTTATTACCGCAGTTGTAAATAAGGACGCTGATACCGTTATTCTTTGCGGTACCTGTGAAGAAAATGCGGCCGTATCCGCATCCGGCTTCGGTTTGAAGAGCGCTGTTTCCGTTAACGCCAAGGGCACAAGCTTTGCGATGGCTCTTGATTTGGTTAACGCTACCGCTACTGTTGAGCTCAGCGCTACCGTAGACGGCAAGGAAGAGAGCGCTTCCGTTAAGCAGGCAATCTCTAAGATGGAAGGCGAAGCAGGTCTGCTTGCACATCCCATTGTGGTTTCCGACCGCTTTGTGCTTTTTGATGAAAAGGCACTTGCACTTTTAGAGGATTCTTCCAACAATAAAGGCGGCGACCTCACCACATCCATCAGCGGCCTTAACTTGGGCTCCGGCGATACGGAGATAATCTACGTTATCGCTCCTTCCAGAGAAAGTATGATGGCAGATAAGCTTCCCGAAGGCTATGTTTATGAAAACAAGCTTTTTGACCAGACTATCAAAGCCATCTACGACGTAAAGAAGGACAACGTAAGCTTTATAGACCTTAGAGAAGCTTTTGCAAACGCTAAGGACTACCCCTTGTTCTACGACACCTACAGCGGTTGGACAGATTACGCCGCTTATATCGCTTATTTTGAAATAATGAGCTATATAGCTGAGAAGTTTCCCGATGCTGCACCCCGCAACTTGGACGAGTTTGACATAAAGGAAGTTGACGCTTACCTTGGCGACTTGGCAGGCTACCTCGGTTTGGACAGAGAAATGTTCACCGAAAAGGTTTATGACTTTGTTCCTAAGTTCAACCTTGATATCGGTAAGGAATATGCGGTTAACACCCAGAAGGCTCCCGTTACCGAAGAAAGTGAAGACAACCGCGAGGAAGAGCTTTACTCCGGCTTCTCCGAAGAAATAGAAGACGTTGTAATAAGTGAAGACGTTGTTGTGGAAAGCTCTGAAGAAGCATCCTCCTCCGAAGAGGACGGCGAAGAAGAGTCCGAAGAGCCTGAAGAGGTTGACGAGGAATTCCTTGAGACCTTCTCCCTCATCTCCGACATCAAGCTTACCATCGGTGAAAAGGACTACCGTTTCTATAATACCGAGTTTAAGGACGAATTCTACACCACCGATACAGAGTATAACCCTGTTCTTTCCGACAGCGAGTTTGCTTTCGGCACCAACAGAACAGACCTTTACCTCCCCAGCGCACTTATTTACCGTTCCAACAATACAGCTCCTATAGTTCCTATGTTGGCAGAGCGTTTCCGTAACTCTGTTTTCAATGCCTCCGGTGTGTTCAGCATTCAGGGCACCAAGGCTAAGGACTATGCAGGTACTCCCGGCAACACCAACGTTGACTATGTTATAGTTATCATCACCGAGGAAGACCTTGCTCAGCTTTACAAATAATGACGGTAACAAAACGTATTAAAGTAATTGAAAGCCTTGTGCCTTACGGCACAAGGCTTTTGGATGTGGGCAGCGACCACGCGTTGTTACCCATTTCCCTATGCCTTGCAGGTGTTATAAGCGAGGCGGTAATAAGTGACATAAATAAAGGCCCTTTGGACAGCGGCAGGCGTAATGTGGCAACGCTTTGCCCCACACTTAAGGCAAGCTTTGTGCTTTCCGACGGCTTTGCAGCAGTAGAAAAGGGAAGCTACGATGCCGCCGCCATTTGCGGTATGGGCGGTGAGCTTATTGCCCGTATCATCGGTGACGCAGGCGAAAAAGCCCACGTTCCCCTTATTTTACAGCCTATGACCCACGCCGAGGACCTGCGCCGTTATCTTTGGGAAAGCGGCTTTGAGATCGTGGAAGAACGCTTTGTAAGCGAAGGCAGTCGTGTGTACTGCGTGTTGCTTTGCCGCCATACGGGGGCGAACAGCACCTACAGCTACAGTGATTTGTTTTTGGGCAAGAAACGCCCCCAAAACGAAGACTTCTGCCGCTATGCCCGTAAGATAGCAGACGCCGCCGAAAAACGCCTGAAGGGGTGCCGCCTCAGCGGTGATGAAACAGGTGTTGCTCAGGCAGAAGCTCTTATAGAAGCGGCAAAAAACTACCTATAAACTATGCACCCACTCCGTAAAGCGCTTGTGTAAAATTTGCAAGCGCTTTGTCTTTATCACGGTAAACGCTGGAGCGCTCCTTGTGATAGCGGCTCATCACCTTTTCCGCAACCCCTCTGCCGCCGTAGACGTAAAAGCTGTTAAGCAGGTCCTTTTCGTAGTCGGTGAGGGCAGTAAAGCCACGCTTTATACACTCCAGATTAGTCTCTATATTCTTGCGCCTTGACCTAAGCTCGTCACACAGGTCGATAAGCTTAACAAGCCTTTCCTCGTACCTGTTGCCGCCACTGCCCGTAACAGGCGCACCGTTACAGTTGCCCGTGGCAACGGAGGTCTTCGCCTCCTCAAGCATAGCAATCTCATCGCTAAGGTTTAAAAACGCCACCTCCATACGTAGCTTGTTTTGCAAAAGCTGGGTGGAAAAAACACGAAAATCCATAGTATTCCTTTCTTGTAAAACATCATCTTTCCCCACGGAATGCGGGGTCCTGCAACAATTTGCGGCTTCGCCTTCCTTCCAAAGGCTGTACCACAGCTTTTTTATTTATTTGTCAGCATTATAGAACATTTGTTCGGTTTTGTCAAGCACTGCACGAAAAATTGCACAAGTTTGTACAGGATAACACAGCATATCACCCAATGGCACAAAAAGGGAGAGTATATGAACACTATAGAATATCAATTAATACGAAGCGACAGAAAAACAGTAGGACTGCAAATAAAAAACGGTGTCCTTACGGTGCGTGCCCCAAGGCGCCTGAGCGAAAAGCGGATAGAGGAAATAGTAGCCGCACGCCATAGATGGATAGAAAAGCACCTTGACCAAACTCTGCCGTCGCAACCTCCTTTTACCGAGGATGAGCTGGAAGAACTGACGGCACAGGCGAAGGAGTACATCCCTGCCCGTGTTGCCCGTTTTGCGGCGCTTATTGGTACGACCTTTGGCAAAGTGACAATAAGAAAACAGCGTACCCGTTGGGGCAGCTGTTCTTCTAAGAGCAACCTTAATTTTAACTGTCTGCTGATGCTTGCACCGCCCGATGTTATAGACAGCGTGATTGTGCACGAGCTTTGCCATCTAAAAGAGATGAATCACAGCAAGGCTTTCTATGCCGAAGTGCTTAAATACTGCCCCGACTACAAGATGCAAAGTTATTGGCTAAAAACACAAGGAAAAATCCTTATGGCAAGGCTTTAAGGGCACAAAAGCCTTTACAAACGCCCTTTTGTGTGCTAATATGTCGTTACACAGCGTGAAAGGATTTTATAATATGAAACGTATAATAAGTGTTTTTCTTGCCGCATTGCTTTGTTTTGTAAACCTTACCGCTTTCGCACTTAAGGGTGACGTCAACGGCGACAGCGTGCCCGACAGTCTTGATGCGGCGCAGATCCTTAGCCATAACGCCAAGCTGTCGGTGCTTGACAGCAGCTCACTTGCAGAGGGTGACGTTAACAATGACGGCAAGACGGACAGTCTTGACGCCGCAATGATACTTAAGTACGATGCGGAGCTTATTGACGAATTCCCCACCGCATACGTTCCCCAAAAGCAGTACGGCACTTACACCGTAAAGCGTTTTGAAAGCCTAAACTCCATCGATTGGACGATAGTTGACATCGCCCCCATAGACACCTACAAATGGGTTAACAGCGTTGTTTACGAAGCCTACGCACAGCTTGTTTACGTAGAGGATTGGGGCTTTGTGTGCCGTATGACTTGTATGGAAAGCGACCCGCCTGCTCAGTACACTCAGTTTGGCGACCCTGTGTATCTTGACAGCTGTATGGAGTTTTTTGCCGCCTTCGACGGACAGCGATACATAAATATCGAGTCTAACTCCATAGGCGCACTTGTATGTCAGTTCGGTGCGGCTAAGACTAACCGTCAGCCTGCTACCAATTATCTGACGATGGCGAATATGATAAACACCAACCCCGCCGTTGAGGACGAGAGTTGGACCCTTACCATAGAACTGCCCCTTACAAAGCTTCAAGCCTTTTACGGCAACAGTATGACTGACAGCACTTTCTCCTCAGGCTACAGCTTTAAGGGTAACTTCTACAAGATAGGCAGCGACCCTCAAACAGGCGTAAGACATTACGGTATGTGGAACGAGGTTGGTACCTCAAGTCCCGATTTCCACCAGCCCTCTTATTTCGGCACCTTGGTAATGGAATAAAAAGCAAACTGTTAAACCGTAGGGCGGGTTCTGCTCCCGCCCTACTAACATAATACACCCATGATCACTATAAAAAGAACCAAGCAAGATTATTTCTTGCTTGGTTCAAGCTGATGACAAGGTTTGTCATCAGCTTGGCAGAGTGCTGAAAAAGAGTGCTCACACCACCCCATTGCTCACTTCGTTCGCAACGGGGACCCCGCGAGACGAACCGAGGCGAGAACTGTACATAGGTACTGTGAGCCGAGGTTCGTTTTGAACGAAAAAAATACAATGTAATGCAGAAAATTCAGGGATGCGTCCCTGAATTTTCATCTTTGTGTGTAATTATTTTTTCTTTTTTCGTGGTCTGTGCCTTTGTCAGCGATCTGAGACCAAGCAAGATTATTTCTTGCTTGGTTCTTTTATATTTTGGAATATAACCTTCTTTTGCACAACAAAGTTTGCAAAAAACAGCAGGGTATCCACAGGTAGCTTTATAATTGCTTCCGAGGCACCAAGATGATCGGTACACAGCCGTATGAGTATCGCACCCACAGACATGGTACAAATGGCAAGCATATAGTAGGAAAGGGTCGTGCGCCAGTCCGGCTTGGCGTGGAACACCACACTGCGGGACAAAAAGTAGTTAACAACTATGCTTATTGCCTTTGGGGGGATATACGCCACCTCTGCCGACATACCGGTCCACGCAAGCAGTGCAAGGTACAAAAGATAGTCCAAAAGCGTGCAGGCAAGAGATGAAAGAGTATGCTTTATCACCTGCCCGAAAACTATAAGACTGTCACGCACGGGATGGAAATGAGAGGTGGGATTACCCTCCTCATAAATGGTATCTATAACCGTTTGCACCGTGGGGATGCCCCACCCCTTAAGTCCCAACAGCACGTTCATCTCGTACTCGTAGCGGTTGCCTTCCGCCTCAAGCAGTCTGTCCGCTATTTGGTCGGAAAAGCCCCTAAGCCCCGTTTGGGTATCCTGTATGCGGTTATGGGTAACAAGATAAAAGCTGCCCTTGGTCACGGTGTTGCCGAAGCGACTTCTAAAAGGCATCTTTTTAAAGTCCCTTACGCCGAGGACCATAGCGTCCCTGTTCTGCTCTGCAAGTGCTGCCACGGTTTTTATGTCCTTTACGCTGTGCTGACCGTCCGCATCGGCGGTAACGGCAACCCAAGGCTCGCCCCGTTCCTGCAAATAGCTTACAGCAGTCTTAATTGCGGCGCCCTTGCCCTTGTTCACCTCGTGGGTTATTAGGGTCGCACCCATTGCGGAGACGTCCTTAAACAAAGGCTCAAACTCCTCGCCGCTGCCGTCGTTGACGGTTAGAATTTCAAAGCTGTCTATTAAATTTTCAACAAGGTTCAAATAAGCCTTATCGGGCTTGTAGGCGGGGATAATAACAACGGTCTTTGCCATTATATTTGCCTCCGTCAATTTAAATAACAAGCAATTATATCATATTTTACAGGGAAATTCAAGTGCCCTGAAGGGGCAATTTTCGCAATCGGGATTTTTCGCACGGCAAAATTCCCTGCCGAACAGCACCATTCTGTGGCAAAAATCGCTTTGCTTTTCCTTGGGGATAAGCTTGTCCAGCTGACGCTCCACCCCTATGGGAGTATTGCTTGTAACCAAGCCCAACCTGCCCGATATGCGTATGCAATGGGTATCCGCCACTATGCCGCCAAGGTCAAACAGGTCGCCGCGGAGCAGGTTTGCCACCTTTCTGCCCACGCCTGCTAAGGAAAGCAGTTCCTTCATATCCCGTGGCAAGACACCGCCGTACACGGCACACAGACGCTCTGCCGCCGCCTTTATATTCTTTGCCTTGCTGTGATAAAGCCCCACGGGGCGTATTATCGTCTCTATATCCGCCAGCTCTGCCGCCGCCAGCTCCGCCGCTGTGGGGAAAGCCGCAAACAGGGGTATACTTACCTGATTAACACGGGCATCGGTACACTGGGCGGAAAGTATTGCCATTACAAGCAGCTTGTATGGCTCGCCCTCGTATCTCAGGGAACATTCTGCGGCAGGGTACTGCTGTTCAAGTACCGATATGGCTGTCGCCGCCTTTTCTTTTAATGTCATAAATGCCGCCTACTCGTCAAAAATAAAGTTAACATCACCGGAAAGCAAGGCAAGAGAGCCTTTATAGATAACCTCGGCACGCTCGTTAAAATTGCTTTGCATAAGGTGTGCGTAGTCCTCGTCGGTAACAAAGGTCTCCAGACTAAGCAGGGTCTTTTCCTTATCCACGATGGACGCCTTAAGCATAAAGCCCTTGCCGCAGGGCTCTACCGTACAGCTTATGCGATTGCCGTGGCGTTTAAGGGCAAGAAGCCGCTGGGCAGAGCGAAGCGCCTTATCCTTAACCCCTGCGTAAAGTGCGCTTTGCACCTCGCCCACCATAAGCACACCGATAGAGGAGATGGCGTAAAGCTTTTCGCCGTCCACCGTTACCTCTTCCACTTGGCGGGACTCCAACAGGTCGGAAAAGCAAATGGAAAAATCAAAATAGTTAACAAAGGCGTCCTGCACCACAACCTCGCCGATGGTGGTGATATCAAGCGGCTCGCCTATGTTCTTAAGCAGGTAAAGTATAAACACCTTTATCTCAAATTTATCGGTAAGTTCCAAGGTCGCCTTTCCCCCTTTTAAAACTGTCGTCTTTGTTATTATATAACAAAAATTCTTAAATTTCAATAGCAATAGTAGTTGAAAAATACTTATTTGTATAGTATAATGTAGTGTAGTTTAATTAGGAAGGTGATATAGTGGCATATACTTTTCTCGGCGGTATACATCTTGACGAAAGAAAAAACACCGCCGCTATGCCGGCAGAGCTTTTTGCCGACCCCAAGCGGGTAGCCATCCCTATGCTTCAGCATATCGGTGCCCCCTGCAAGCCTCTTGTTTCGGCAGGTGACACAGTTACCGTGGGACAATGCATTGGTGAGAATAACGATGCCCTTTGTTGCTCTGTCCACGCAAGCGTATCCGGCAAGGTATTAGCCCTTGAGGAAAGGCGCGGCATTACAGGTGCGGCAATAACCCACGTTGTTATAGAAAACGATTTTAATTATACCCCTTGTCCCGACCTGCAGGGCGTTCAGACCGCCCTTGAGGATATGAGCACGGAGGATATTATTGCCCGTCTGCGCAGTGCAGGCATTGTGGGTATGGGCGGCGCAACATTCCCTGCCTATGCAAAGCTTCAATCCGCTATAGGTAAGGTAAAACATCTTATAATCAACTGTGCGGAGTGTGAACCGTATATTACCGCCAACCACCGCCTTATGCTGGAAGAGCCCGATACGGTTATAAACGGCATAAAGATACTTATCCACGCCTTGGGGCTTCGCAGGGCTGTTATAGCTATCGAGGACAACAAGCCCGATGTAATAGAGCTGTTTAACAAAAAGATAACGGACAAGGCGTTAATAAGCGTAAAGGTGCTTAAGACTAAGTATCCTCAGGGTGACGAAAGACAGATAATATACGCACTTTACGGCAAGGAAATACCTGCCGGCAAGCTTCCTGCAGACGTGGGCTGTGTGCTGTTTAATCCGGAGACTGTTGCCTGTATCTACCGTGCCTTTTCCACGGGTATGCCCGTGGTGCAGAAGCGTGTTACCGTAGACGGGGACGCTATAAAGAAGCCCCGTAACCTTATAGTGCCCATCGGCACCTCCTTTGCCGATATTGCGGAGGCCTGCGGCGGCACACGCAAAAGGTTTGCCCGTCTTATAAACGGCGGCCCTATGATGGGGCAAGCACAATGGAGCCTTGATTACACCGTAACTAAGGGCACGGGCGCACTGCTTTTCCTCAGCGATATGAAAGAAGAGATAGGTCAGTGCATCCGTTGCGGAAAATGCGTGCGTGCCTGTCAGATGCATCTTATGCCCGCACTGCTTGCGGCATATTCGGAAAAAGAAAAATATGAGGAATGCGAAAACCTTGGCGCGCTAAGCTGTGTAGAGTGCGGCTGTTGCACCTACGTATGTCCCGGCAAAGTGCCGATAGTACAGTACATCCGCAACGCCAAGGGCGCAATTAACGAGCATAGACGCCGTGTGGGCGAGAAAGGGGGCAAATAAAACGTGAAGCTTTTGAAGGTCAGTCCCTCTCCCCATATACGCAGTACGGTAACTACCGCATCCGTAATGCGTGACGTTATCATAGCCCTTTGCCCTGCCCTTATCTGGGCGGTGTACGCCTTTGGCTTCAGGGCGCTTACGGTAACCTTGCTTTCTGTTTTGGCTTGCGTGGGTACGGAGTATGTCTTTTGTGCCGTAACCAAGCAAAAGCAAAGCATAAAAGACCTTTCCGCCGTGGTAACGGGCATAATACTTGCTTTTAACCTGCCCGTATCCGTGCCCCTTTGGCTTCCCATCGTGGGCGGCGTGTTTGCCATTGCCGTGGTTAAGATGCTGTTTGGCGGCATCGGCAAGAATTTTCTTAACCCCGCACTTGCGGCAAGAGTGTTTTTGTTCCTGTCCTTCCCTTCGTATATGTCAGGCTCCTTTGTAAAGCCTGCGGAAAAGCTTTCCGCCTTTGCAATAAGCACAAATCTTGACGGCATAAGCTCTGCAACACCCCTTGCTCTTATCAAAGAGAGCGTAAGCGACAATATGCTTGTGGATATGTTCTACGGCAACATCGGCGGCTGTCTGGGCGAAGTTTCTAAGCTTTGCCTGCTTTTGGGGCTTGTTTACCTGCTTGTACGCAGGGTTATCACCTGGCACATCCCCTTGGCGTATATGGGCGTGTTCTTCCTGCTTTCCTTCGCCTTCCCTATGGGTGAGGACGAGGCAATACGCTACGCACTTTCTGCATTGCTTTCCGGCGGCGTGGTGTTTGGTGCCGTGTTTATGGCGACAGACTATGCCACCAGCCCCTTTAACCCCACGGGCAAGCTGCTTTTCGGTGCCCTTTGCGGCGCCTTGACGGTGTTCTTCCGTTATTTCAGCAACTATCCCGAAGGCACAAGCTTTGCAATTCTTATAATGAACTGCTTTGTTTACTACATCGACCGCATAACCCAACCCGTAAAGTTTGGAGGTGGCAAAAATGCAGGAAAATAAAAAGAACAGCATTGTTTTCTCCACCTTATCCCTTTTGTTTGTGTCGGGCTTGATAGCCTGTCTTGTGGCGCTGGTAAACAGCTTTACCGCCCCTGTTATTGCAAAGCAAAACGAGGAAGCGCTAAAGCAAAACATAGAAAAGATCTTTGCCGGCAGTACCGGCTATGAGGACATAAGCGCTACCGTTAGTGAAACCGAGGGTGTTACCGCCGTATACAAGGTGAAAAACGTTACAGGCGGTAAGGATAACTACTGCGTACATTCCTCTGCCGCAGGCTACGGCGGCGCAGTAGAGCTGTTGGTCGGCTTCAACTGTGACGGACAGATAGTGGGCGTTTCCGTGCTTGCCGCTGACGGAGAGACCCCCGGCGTGGGACAAAAGATAACGGAACAGTCCTTCCTCGACGGATTTACAGGGCTTGAGTATAATGCGGAAGGTACGGCGGTTGACGGCGTGTCCGGTGCAACGGTAAGCTCTACGGCGGCAGTAAAGGCTGTTAACAACGCCTGCCTTGCTATGGATAAAGTGCTTGGCGGCACAGAGGGCGAGGAGGTGTCGGAATGAAAAGACGCGGAATTGCTTGGTTTGCAAAAGAAGGGCTGTTGAAGAACAACCCTGTTTTGGTACAGCTTTTGGGGCTTTGCTCTGTGCTGGCGGTTTCCACCACTATGACCAACGCTTTAGGTATGGGTGCCGCCGCTACGCTGGTGCTTATATGCTCTAATTTGCTTATATCCCTGCTTCGCCGTCTTATACCGGAGCAGGTCCGTATAGCCGCATACATCGTGGTTATTTCGGGCTTTGTTACGGCGGTGCAGCTGCTTATAAAGGCGTATTTCCCCGCTATTGACAAATCTTTGGGTATATTTATTCCGCTTATAGTAGTTAACTGTATAGTACTTGCAAGGGCAGAGGCTTTTGCATCCAAAAACGGACCCGTCGCATCCATATTGGATGGTCTTTTTATGGGTATAGGCTATACTGCAGCACTGCTTTGCCTGGCCTTTATACGTGAATTTTTCGGTAGCGGCACTTTGTTCGGTATAAAAGTGCTGGGTGAGGGCTACCCCGGCATACTTGTATTCACTATGCCCGCAGGCGCATTTATCTGCTTGGCGTGCGTGGTGGCGGCAGTGCGCTATTTCAGCACAAGAAAGGGGGATAAGTAAATGTCGCTTACAGAAATGTTACTGCTTTGCTTTTCCGCCATCTTGGCAGAAAACTTTATATTTGTTAAGTTTATGGGCGTTTGCCCCTTCCTCGGAGTTTCGGGCAGGATAGACACCGCACTTTCTATGGGTATGGCAGTTACCTTTGTTATGTCCGTTGCCTCCGCCGCCGCTTGGGCTGTGTACAATTTTGTGCTTGTGCCCTTCGAACTGGAGTATCTTGAAACCATTGCGTTTATTATAATCATAGCATCCCTTGTTCAGCTTATAGAGATGTTTATGAAAAAAGCATTTCCGCCTCTATATAAAGCGCTGGGCATCTACCTGCCCCTTATAACCACCAACTGTGCGGTTTTGGGCGTGGCGCTTCTTAACGTACAAAACAACTATAACCTGCTTCAAAGCGTTATGTACGGCTTCTTTGCCGCACTGGGCTTTACCTTTGCGCTGTTTGTATTTGCAGGCGTAAGACAAAGGCTGGAGCTGGCAAGTCCCCCAAAATCCTTCGAGGGCGTGCCCCTGTCCCTAGTAGCGGCAGGGCTTATCGCTATGGCGTTTTCGGGCTTTCAGGGCATCAATCTCGGTGGCACGGGGCTTTTCCCTTTCACCTTGGGTTAAGGAGGCAGTGTAATGAATACTATCCTTCTTGCATTAATATTCTTTGCCGTTCTTGGCGGCGTGTTAGGTTTTCTGCTGGCACTTTTTGACAAAAAGATGAAGGTAGCGGAGGACCCACGTATCGGTGATATATCCGCACTCCTCCCCGGGGCAAATTGCGGCGGTTGCGGCTACGCAGGCTGTGGCGGTCTTGCCGCCGCTATTGTGGAGGGTAAAGCCCCCATCAACAAGTGTGCCGCTTTATCCGACGAAAATATAGGCAAAATAGCCGCCATAATGGGCGTAGAGGCAGTAGGTGCCGAAAAGATGCGCGCCCTTGTTCTTTGCTCCGGCGCTAAAAGCTGTTCTACCCAGAAATACAGCTACACAGGCATAAACGACTGTGTTGCCGCCGCAAAGCTTCACGGCGGCTCCCGCCTTTGTCCCAGCGGCTGTATCGGTCTGGGAACTTGCGTGCGCAGCTGTAAGTTTAACGCCATAAGCGTTGTGGACGGTGTTGCCGTGGTTGACCCCCACAAGTGCCGCGGTTGCGGCGCCTGTGCGGTAAGCTGTCCCAAGAACCTTATAAAGCTTATACCCGCAAAGGCAAAATATTGGGTTGCCTGCAACTCTCCCGACAAGGGCGCAGTTGTGCGTACATACTGTGAAGCAGGCTGTATCGGTTGCGGTCTTTGCGCCCGCAGTTGTGAAAGCGATGCCATAATAAAACAGGGCTTTTTGGAAAGCATTGACTATTCCAAGTGCATAAGCTGCGGTGCTTGTGCGGAAAAATGCCCGCAGGGTATAATAAAATCAGCAAAATAAGTTAATGTAGGGCAAAAGCTGCCCTACATTCAGACCGCTGTCAAAGGCGCAGACCACAAAAAAGAAAAATACAATTACACGCAAAGATGAAAATTCAGGGACACATCCCTGAATTTTCCGCATTGCATAGTATTTTTTGTTCAAAACGAACCTCGGCTCACAGTACATCGGTACAGTTCTCGCCTCGGTTCGTCTTGTCTGCACTCTTTCTCAGCACTCTGCCAAGCTGATGACAATTTGTCATCAGCTTGAATGTAGGGCAGGCCTGCCCTACATTAATTTTAAAGGAGTAAAAATGAAAAAAGAAACTCGCTTTGAGGGCGTTTTTACAGATATAACCGACAAAGGCTTTGGTGTGTGCCGTCACCCCGACGGACGCACCGCTTTTGTTGCCGACGCTCTGCCCGATGAGCGCGGCACCGTTAAGGTGATAAAGGAATACAAAAGCTACGTTATAGGCAAGCTGGAGGAGCGCACTATTACGTCCCCCCACCGTATAGAGCCCGACTGCGCCGTTTACCGCCGTTGCGGCGGCTGTATATACCGCCATTTGGACTACGGGGCAGAGCTTGAGCACAAGCGCCGTGCCGTGGAGGAACAGTTAAAGCGTATCGGCGGTATAGAGATAGCTGTGCCCACCCCCATAAGCGGCAAGGACGCAGAATACCGCAACAAACTGCTTCTGCCCGTAGGCAAGGTAAACGGAAGTCTTATCTGCGGCTTTTACGCACCCCACAGCCACAGCATCATCCCCTGTGAGGAGTGCCGACTGCACAGCCCCGACTTTGCGGAAATTACCGCAGAGCTGCTTAAGCTGTTGCAGGGCAAAAGCGCCTACGACGAAAGCACGGGCAAGGGGCTTATACGCCATTTGTATCTGCGCAAAAACCAAAAGGGTGAGTTTTGCGTTACCGTTATAGTCAACGGCAAGCGCCTGCCCAGCGCTACGGAGATAGCGGAGTGTCTAATGGAAGCCAAGCCTGCGGTAAAAAGCTTTTACGTTAACCTGAACGTGGCACGCACCAACACGGTTACGGGTCCCGATTGGATACATATCCGTGGCGAAAAACTGCTTGAAGAGGAGCTTTGCGGCAAACGGTTTTTGATGTCGCCTGCAGCCTTCTTCCAAGTGAATAAAGAAATGACGGAAAAACTCTACGCCAAAGCGGCAGAGTTTGCAGATATAAAGGCAGGAGAAACGGTATTTGATATGTACTGCGGCATCGGCACCGTGGGGCTTTGCGTTTGCCCCGAGGATGCGTACCTCTGCGGTGTGGAGATAGTGCCTGCCGCCATAGAGAACGCACGCCGTAACGCCGCCATCAACGGCAGAGGCGAGGACAGAGTACGCTTTTTCGCCTGCGATGCGGCAGGGCTTTGAAAGATGCGAGAACGCATTCGGCAAAAAGCCCGACACCGTGCTTCTTGACCCGCCCCGTGCAGGGCTTGCGCCTCAATTGGTAAAAACGCTCATAGAAGAAGCACCCAAAAAGATAGTCTACATCTCCTGTAACCCTGCAACATTGGCACGTGATATCGCCCTCTTTACCGCCGGCGGATATAGGGTAGAAAAGGTCGCCACGGTGGATATGTTTCCGCGCACAGGGCATGTTGAAAGCGTTGTTTGTTTGAGTAGGGAAAAGGCCGACGATCATATCCGCATATCCGTTCATACAAAGGATTTGCAAACGAAGGCGAACTAACCGGCAAAGCTGAATTTGACGAAGGAGGACGAACGATGTATAACTCCATAAAATCAAGCGAAGATATTCGTTACTTTCTTGAGAAGGTCAACTCACTGCACGATGGGTACATCATCGGTGTGCAGTATATAAATAATGGAATATCAAAAATAGAGCATGGACATTATTTTAATCCTGAGCAAACAAAGTTAGTTGTTAGAATACTTGTTACCAGCATTTGGGATGCTGTTGTAGAATTGGAATTTGAGGGCCTTTTAGAGTGGCAAATAAAAGATAATCAATGGGACATGACAGATACTGCTGTTATGTTTGATGACCAAAATTGGATTATTTGGTCGGATGATGTTTACACCAATATGGAAGAAGTAAAAAAAGGTTCGTATGCAATTGCTAAATCCATGAGATGGAGAATTACAGAATAGGAATTGGCTTTATAGAGTTTAGCCATATTCCTATATATCAAACACTTTGGCAGACTCCCTACCTAAAGGAGAAACTATATGAAGAAAAAAGCTATAATTATAGGCGTAATCATTCTTGCGTTTCTTATGCTAGTCCCCTTTCCGATGCGTTTGAAGGACGGCGGCTCTGTCCGTTACACGGCAATTTTATACAAAGTTACGGATGTGCACAGGATGACCATATCGGAAAACGGAGATGTTGGGTTTATGGATGGCTTGACTATTGAAATTTTTGGCGTGGAAGTTTATAATAATTTAAAGCAATAATCCAAAAAAGGACGTATTATGAAAAAAGAAAAGAAAACAAGCGGTGCGGCGGTGTTTATGTACAGCACCATTGCTTTGACTGCTGTTATTGCGACTGTATTCTTGTTCTTGTATTATGCTGAGATTTACAAAAACAGCGTTACCTTTTGGATAGGCGTGGTATCGTTTACCGTGCTTTATCATTTTGGGCTTCGCATATTTATGGGTGAGGTAACAAAGCGCTTTGACTTTGACTACAACCACCCCTGGTTCAAGGAGCGCACCTTTGAAAAGAAGCTGTATAAATGGCTGAGGGTACGGAAATGGAAGGACAAGGTGCTTACCTTCGACACCGAGGCGTATAACTTTAAAAACCGCAGTCTGGATCAGTTAGCTACCACTATGACAAAGTCCGAAACAGACCATTGGATAAACGAAATTATTTCCGTTACAAGCATATTTCTTGCGCTGGTTTTCGGATATTGGCAAGCTTTTATTGTTTCCGCAGTGGTGGCAATGATTTTCGATGCACAGTTTATCGTTGTGCAACGCTATAACCGCCCTATAGTTTTAAGGCTTATGGACAGGCTTAAAACAAGAGAAAAAAGTTATGTGTAAAGGAGCCGCTAAATGAAATACCTTACAAAAGAATTTTACAACGCTATGCAGAAAATGAGCCTTCGTTATCCGCTTCGAGCTTCAAAAAAGGCGGAAGTTTTTTCTGAAGACTATTTTAAAAAGCTATACAAAAAAGAAGAGGATAAACGGATTAAAGAGAGGAAAGCGGCTTATGAAGTTAAGTTTGAAGATATGTTTCCCGAAGAGCTTACCGAAGAACTTGCTTACTCATTTGATCTTGTAGAGTTAGCCCCTGAAGAAGCGCAAAAGGCATATTTAGAACAACGCGAACAGCTTAAATACAATTTTGACAGCAGACCCAAATTAAGCGTTGAGCAAGAAATGAAGCGCTTTAAGCAAGCGTTTCGTAACAGATTGAACTATTTGAATAAATTACTGCCCGAACACATTTTGCAAAAAGTTGCGGATATCAGAGTGCTGGCGATGAATGTTGCAGCCCCCGAAGTCAAAAAGGAAATAACGGCATATTGCAAGCAAAACAAAAAGCTTGTCTTTTCTACTTTAGACGCCTATAAAAAGCAATTAAACAAACAATTCGGTCCGAACGCACCCTTTGAAGAGGAGCTTAACCTTCATGATAACGTTGTGTTATCTTGCCGAAAGCGAGGGAAAGACATTGTTTTGACGATTGATAACAGCTACGGGTATTCAACTTTCAGCACTATTGTTTTTAAAAACTGCACGGTTATAAAACAAGATGCCCCTCTGCACGGCGCATGGTTTTTGTATAATGAAATATACAAAAGCGGGGATAAGTTTGAGCTGCACTTTCTTCTGGAAAAACACAACAAGCTGATAGATTACACAATTTTGACAGACGGCGTTAACGCTTTTTGAAATTTATTGGGGTAGAGCCCAAGCACACATAAAGGAGCAAAAAAATGACAATAAGACAAGGAACAAAGGAAGACATAAAGATAATATCGGCGGCGGAGGCGGTAAGCTTTCCTGCGGCGGAGGCGGCAAGCGAAGGCAGCTTTATACGCCGTATGGAGCTATACCCCCAAGGCTTTTGGCTTAGCTTTGAAGGCGACAGCTTTATAGGCTTTGTAAACGGTATGGAAAGCGACGAGGCTGACCTTAGCGACGATATGTACGAAAACGCCCGCCTTTACAAAAAAGACGTGTATAAACGTTATCCCGGTTGACACGGGCGGTGCAAATTTATAAAAGACGCAAAAAGGAGAATGATATGGAAAAGAAAAAAACGGCTTTGTTTTGTGCCCTAACGGCGGTTCTTGCGGCGGCGGTGTTGCTTACCGCTTGCGGCAAAGAGGAGGCGGCAACGGCAAGCCAAGACAGCGTTTTTTCCACTGAAACAGGCGAAGAAAGTGAGGAATCGGCTGAGGTAAGTGAAGAAACTTCCGTTGAAAGCGCCGAAAGCTTAGAAGAAAGCCAAGAAGAAGGCATCAGTTTTGAAATAGAGGGCGACGTTTTAACTGTGAACGGCAAGGGCGCTATACCTGAAAGCTATTTTGTTTCAACCGAAGAAAACGGAAAACCACTTAGAAGCTTTGTGAAGACTGTGATTATTAACGACGGCATTACCACGGTGGGCGGTTTTGCTTTTCGCGGTTTCAGCGGCTTGACCCATGTGCAGATTCCCCAAAGCGTTACTTATATCGGAAGATACGCTTTTGAAAACTGCGTTTCCCTTACGAGCGTAACCATACCCGATGGGGTTGAATCTCTGGGCTACGATGCGTTTGGCGGCTGTACAAGCCTTAAAAGCATAAACCTGCACGCAAGCGTTTGCTACGCGAACGGCAACGTCTTTCCCGACTGTCCTTCGCTTACGGAAATTAATTACGGCGGCACCAAGGAGCAATGGAAAACGTATTTTAAGGATTGCTTTTTTGACGCGCCCGAATACAGCGTTTTTTGCACAGACGGAAGGATTACCCAAAACAAATACGTGGATTTCGTTGACTACGGCATAATAGGTCAGGAAGGCCCCATGACGGGCGGTATTTATCATCTTAACTTCTCCAGCTTTGCCGCCTTTGAAGCTTGGCTTGA
Source organism: Oscillospiraceae bacterium (assembly GCA_015064945.1). Classification (GTDB taxonomy): domain Bacteria; phylum Bacillota; class Clostridia; order Oscillospirales; family CAG-382; genus SIG636. The sequence continues at coordinate 43,160 of SVRF01000013.1, forward strand.
TGAAAGAGGTGCATTCTCCATCGGCGTGTCCGACAAACCCGACGGAGCAAGCGTCTATGAGGTAGAAACGGTGGAAGACTGCCGTCTTATCCTAAAAGACCGTTACGGTAAAGGCAAGCTGTATTTGCCCATGATAAATATGCTTGTGCGGAAGGCAAATGCCATAAGCGTAAGCTGTTATATGGACGGAAGCGTTAAAATGTCATACCGAGTTGACAGCGACAAAGCAGCCGACGGCGCGTTTTACTTTAGCTTCCGCTTTGCCCCCGACGGTGTGGACCCGTGGAGCTACGGGCGGCCGTCCGAAACGTCTTTGCTGTCCACCTTCCCCGTATATGACAGCGAAACCAAAACCTTAAATGACGTGAAGGTGTATTTACGCCGCACGGACGATAGCAGATATATTGACTTGGTGTATGAAAATTGCTACGTACAAGTAAGCGTTAGCGAAAACTATGAGTACGAGAACTTGGAATCCATAGGCTTTGTGCCGTTATATAACTCGTACTACGTAAAGCCCGTTGTATAAAAAGGAGCAAAAAAATGACAATAAGACAAGGAACAAAGGAAGACATAAAGATAATATCGGCGGCGGAGGCGGTAAGCTTTCCTGCAGCGGAGGCGGCAAGCGAAGGCAGCTTTATACGCCGTATGGAGCTATACCCCCAAGGCTTTTGGCTTAGCTTTGAAGGCGACAGCTTTATAGGCTTTGTAAACGGTATGGAAAGCAACGAGGAAGACCTTAGCGACGATATGTACGAAAACGCCCGCCTTTACAAAAAAGACGGAGCGTGGGAGGTTATACTCAGTGTTGTCACCCTGCCGGAGCACCGCGGCAAGGGCTACGCCTCCAAGCTGATGCGGCAGGTTATAGCCGACACCAAAGCCCGTGGCAAAAAGGGCTTGGTGCTTACCTGCAAGGATTATCTTGTAGGCTTTTACGAAAGCGTGGGCTTTGTAAGCGAAGGACTTTCCTCCTCCACCCACGGCGGCGCGCAGTGGTATCAGATGCGGCTTGCGTTTTAAAACACCCCCATCACTCACTTTCGTTCGCGACGGGGACCCCAACAAACACCCCCATCACTCACTTTCGTTCGCGACGGGGACCCCAACAAACACCCCCATCACTCACTTTCGTTCGCGACGGGGACCCCAATAAACACTACCGAACACCTTTTCCGTCCGCTCGCGCCTGCGCGCCGATTTTTCAAATCGTCACTTGCGGAAACTTTGGTATATTTTCTGCGGCACCTGTCCGCAGAAAATATAGATTTTGTTTTTATTTATTTGACGTTTTTTCATTCCCTCCACCCACGGCGGTGCACAGTGGTATCAGATGAGGCTGGCGTTTTAAAACACCCCCATCACTCACTTTCGTTCGCGACGGGGACCCCAACAAACACTACCGAACACCTTTTCCGTCCGCTCGCGCCTGCGCGCCGATTTTTCAAATCGTCACTTGCGGAAACTTTGGTATATTTTCTGCGGCACCTGTCCGCAGAAAATATGGATTTTGTTTTTATTTATTTGACGTTTTTTCATTCCCTCCACCCACGGCGGCGCACAGTGGTATCAGATGCGGCTTGCGTTTTACCACCCCATTGCTCACTTCGTTCGCGACGGGGACCCCGCGAGACGAACCGAGGCGAGAAAACACCCCATCACTCACTTTCGTTCGCGACGGGGACCCCGAAAACTGTACATAGGTACTGTGAGCCGAGGTTCGTTTTGAACGAAAAAATACAATATAATGCAGAAAAGTCAGGGATGAGCCCCTGACTTTTCATCTTTGTGTGTAATTATATT
>SVRF01000014.1 GCA_015064945.1 Oscillospiraceae bacterium
GAAGTCCCGCCGCCGTGGGTGGTGATCATAGTGCCGTCTTCTTCTTTATCAAATTCAACACCGAGTTCACCGAGCCACTTAATAGCTTCCGGTGCGTCACAAACAAGTTTGGAGAGAAGCTCTCTCTTTGCCGCGAAATGTCCGCCGCCGAATGCATCCACAAAATGAATAGCGGGAGAGTCGTTAGGCTTATCTGCCGCCTGAATACCACCTTCTGCCATCATAGTATTGGCATCGCCCATACGAAGCTTGGTTACTACCATAACGTTTGCGCCTGCTTCGTGTGCTTCGATTGCCGCCGATGCACCTGCACCTCCGCCGCCGATTACCAAAACATCGGTTTCGTAATCGGGAGCATCAAGACACACGCTGTCTGCGGTGATGCGGCTGTGAGCCTGAAGGATTTCGGCAAGTTCCTTGGGAACTTTGTCGCCCTTATTGGGGCCGATTTCAAGAACTGAAAATTGATCTGCTTTATAATCGGGATGGAAGGCTGCAAGCACGGTTTCCTTTTGCTCTGCTGTCATACGTACAGGCTCGAGAGCAATATTTTTTTCTCTTGATGCTTCGACCAGCGTGAGAGAATCTTTAAACTGTTCAGAATACATTTGTGCTTCCTCCTTACTTCTCTATATCACGGGTGTTGTACAGTTCCTTCATCTCTTCGATAGGCTTTTGCATAAGAGCCTCGATAAGATCGTTGAAACTACCATCCTTGATTTCCTTAACACGGTCTTCAAGGTGACCGCATCCCGGAGCAAGGTACTTACCGTTAATTCTTCTTGCAAGCATTGCAACCTGAGGGTGAGAGATGCCTGCAGGGCATCTTGAAGAGCAAACACCGCACATAACGCAGTCAAAGGACTCTTCGGCACACTTTTCAAAATCTCCGCGCTGAGCGTAAGCTATGTACTGCATAACGTTAAGCCCCTGTGTGCAAGCCTTTGTGCAAGCGTTGCAACCGATGCAAGCGTAAATTTCAGGGTAAAGCTGCATCATAACTGTTTCGTTTACGGGAATATTGTTTATGTCGTAAACCTCTTTTGCAAGGGGGAAGAAAGGCAAAGTAGCGATATACATATTATCTTCTACTTTTGTTTGACAAGCAAGGCAAGCGTGTAATTCCTTATCACCCTTTATGCGGTAAATGGTAGCGCAAGCACCGCAAAAACCGTTTCTGCATCCGCAACCGCGAACGAGCTGATAACCCGCATACTCCATAGCGGTCATTATGGTAAGATTTTCGGGGACTTCGTATTTCTTACCGAAAAGAAATATATTTATTGTCTTTTCCATTTGTTTTCTCCTTTAATATTCACTGGGGAGCTCTTCAAGCTCGTCGCATCTGAATACGGGGCCGTCCTTGCAAACGTATTTTGCGCCGACGTTACATCTTCCGCATTTACCAACACCGCATTTCATACGGAGCTCCAGCGTAGTGTATACCTGAGTTTTGTCAAAGCCCAGGGCAACAAGGCCTTCAAGCGTAAACTTGATCATAACGGGAGGGCCGCAAAGTACTGCTGTCTTGTCGGTATCAAAACCAAGCTCCTTAACGTAGTTCGGTACAAAGCCAACGTGACCGTCCCAATCGGGCTGTGGATTATCTATTGTAAGGTGCACCTTAACACCTGCATCGTTAGACCATTCCTCTATGATCTCCTTGTAGTCAAGCAGGTCTGCCTTGCTGCGAGAACCGTAAACGATATCGATATCGCCGTAACGGTCACGGTAGTGACGGCAGTAGTTAATTACGGAACGCAAGGGCGCAAGGCCGACACCGCCCGCAATGAACAAAAGATTTTTACCTGCAAAAACATCGTCTACAGGAAAAGGATTACCGTAAGGACCTCTTATTGTGATCTGCTGACCTACCTCTGCCTGATGAAGCCAATCGGTAACACAACCGCATTTTTTTATGGAAAACTCCATATACTCGGTATTTGTGGGAGAGGAAGTTATGGAAAACATAGCCTCACCGACACCGGGGATGGAAAGCATCGCACACTGCCCGGGACGGTGGTCAAAAGCCTTCTTTCCGTCGGGAGTTACGACCCTGAAGGTTTTGATGTCGGGGGTGTCTATACGAACATCGGTTATGACGCCGACGGTCGGAATCAAAGTATCGTTTATATTACTCACCCTTATTACCTCCAATCCTCTTCATAACTTTAACGATATTCATAGAAATGGGACATTTAGCAAGACATCTGCCGCAACCGACACAACTGAAAAGCCCGTCGTTGTTTTCGGGATAGTAAACAAGCTTATGCATAAATCGCTGACGGAAGCGTTCCTTCTGAGTGAGTCTGTTGTTGCCGTGTGCCATCTTTGTGAATTCGGAATACATACAGGAGTCCCAACATCTGTAACGGATAACTCCGTTGCCGGTATTAAAATCCTTGATGTCATAGCACTGACAGGTAGGACAAATAAAGGTGCACGTTCCGCAACCGAGGCAGGAGCTTGAAAGCTCATCCCATGCAGGGTCATCAAAAAGCTCCATCGTCTTGCCTCCGCCGAATGCATCGGTAGAAAGGTCCTTCAAGGGGAGCTTATCCATTATCTTAGCAACGTTTTCCTTCTGTGCGTTTACAGCATCGTCTGTGCATTCTTCAAGAAGAGCGCTTAGACGTTCTATAAGTGCCCTTCCCTTTTCGGTGTTAGGCTGAAGGTAGAGAGAGTCCTCCGTCTTCCATGCGCTTACATCACCTGCGGGCTCTGCCGCATTGATACCGAAAGTACCGCAGAAGCAGGTTTCGGAAGGTCTTGTACAAGCTGTGGAAACAATTATGCCATGCTTGCGCTTCATTGCGTAAAAGCTGTCACGAGGCTCGGTGAGGAACACTCTGTCAAGCACATCGAAACTTTTTACGTCACAGGCACGAACACCGAATATTACAAAATCCTCGCTTTCGCTTCTTATATCGACTACCTCGATGTTCTTGCCTTCGGTCTTAAATCTCATCAAATCCTCTGTTTGAGGGAAGAAAAAGTCTTTAGGACTTTTAGTGGTATTAAGCGCACCCGACCACTGTACGCCTTCGCTCCATTCACTGTAGGAAGCAGTGCCGTCAGCATTGTCAACGGGCATATAAAGCTTTGCTTCTTTTGCTATTTCGGCAAAAAGGCTTTGGATTTTATCAAGAGAACACTTAAACATTTTCATTCCTCCTATCAAAAACCTCGCCGGGCTCAAGATCCTCTATATTATAATCAACAAGAGGCGCTCTGGAACCAACTTCGGCACCTGCCTGATACTCGCCGTAAAATTCGTTGATATCCTTTATGAATTTACGGTTGAGAAGGTGAAGCGGAATATTTTGAGGACACACTCTGGAGCATTCACCGCAGTCGGTACAACGGCCTGCAACGTGAAAAGCTCTTATGATGTGAAACATTTTTTCTTCAAAGCTGTTTGCGGGAGCTTTGTTTTCTACGCCGGACTTAGGGTTATCGAAAACACACTTCTCGCAGGTGCAAGCAGGACAAGCGTCACGGCAAGCGTTGCAACGGATGCACTTGGAAAGCTCGTTCTGCCAAAAAGCAAATCTTTCATCAGCGCTCATAGCTTCAAGACGTGCAACCTCGTCAAAACGGGCAGACTCTATAACGTCGCCTTCGTCACCGAGAAGCTCGTCATAAGCCACGTGCTTTTTGCTCTTGCAGTTAATGCAACGCTCAGCAAGAACCTTGCTTGCGTCAATAATCACCGGCTTGTCAGAATAAATAGTGGTAACAACTATCTTATCACCGTCCTCGTTGATGGAAGAAACACCTTCACCGGATATAGCCTTAACCGCCGCTATATCAGCCATACCCTCACAAGGGATACCCACCGCATAAACCTTTTCACGGTCAAAGCGGTGTTCCGTAAGGAGCTGATTAAAGCTGTAAGTATCACAGGGCTTAAGGAAAACAAGAATCTTACCCTCAAGCTTTTGGGTTTTGGCAACAAGATATTTGGAAAAATTAGCGCCGCAAAAATCGTTAAATACAAAACCTGCTTTTAAATCTTCGGTGGTTTTAAAAACGGTAGGAGTAACGTCATAGCCAAACTCGCCTGCGCCCCAGCCAAGCACACAGCTGACTGTTCCGTTTTCAAGAAGCTCGGACGCTTTTGCAATTAATTGGTCACGCCTTATTTTTTGCATCTCAGGTCCTCCAATCTCTTGTTTTCGCCAAGTGCCGCTACCTTTTCGGCAAAGTCATTCATCGTTGCGGCAAACTTTGCGCCCTCTGCGGCGGAAACCCACTCAACACGGGTGCGTTCTCTCTCTATACCGAGGAAGTCCAGCATAGAGAAGAGCGCCGTCATACGGCGACGGGTAAAGTAGTTACCCGATGTGTAGTGGCAGTCACCGGGGTGGCAACCGCAGATTATAACGCCGTCAGCGCCTCTTTGGAAGGCACGGAGAATAAACATGGGGTTTACTCTGCAAGAGCAAGGAACTCTTATAATTTTTACGTCGGCAGGATATGCAAGGCGGTTGTTACCTGCAAGGTCGGCGCCCGCATAGGAGCACCAGTTGCAACAAAACGCAACGATTAAGGGCTTGTATTCATTTACTTGCATATTGCGTCAACCTCCGCCATAATTTGATTATTTTTAAATCCGTTAAGGTCCATAGCGCCGGAAGGACAAGCAACCGTACAAGCGCCGCACCCCTGACATACTGCGGGATTTACCGAAGCCACTCTTCTTACCTTGGTAGTCCTGTCGGGCATACGGAATTCCTTATCGATATAAGAAATTGCGCCGTAAGGACATACCCTCTCACAGCCGGAGCAACCGTTACACATAAGCTCGTCAGAGACCGCAACGCAGGGGTTGCCTGTAAGCTTATCTTTAGCGAGAAGACCGATAACCTTGGATGCCGCCGCACCTGCCTGAGATACGGTTTCGGGGATATCCTTGGGGCCCTGACAAGTACCGGAAAGGAATACGCCTGCCGTAGGGCTTTCTACGGGACGAAGCTTGGGATGCGCTTCGGTAAAGAAATCATTTGTATCCATACTTGCAGTAAGCATAGTAGCAAGAGGACGTGCAGATTTGTCGGGCTCAATAGCCGCCGCAAGAACAACCAAATCCGCATCGATATGTAACTGTTTATTGCTAAGAAGGTCAGATGCCTGAACCTTAAGCTTATCACCCTCGGGAACGACCTTACCGACCATACCCTTAACGTATTTAACGCCGTATTCCTCTACTGCACGACGATAGAACTCGTCAAAGTTCTTACCGGGTGTTCTTACGTCGATGTAGAACACGTAAACCTCGGTGTCGGGATATTTATCACGGATAAGCATTGCGTGCTTTGCGGTATACATACAACAAATCTTAGAGCAATATTCCTTGCCCTTTTCGGCACAAGCTTCACAACGGGAGCCTACGCACTGAACGAAAACAATCGTATGGGGATGCTTGCCGTCGGAGGGACGAACAAGCTTGCCTGCAGAAGGGCCTGCGGCGTTTGTAAGACGCTCAAACTCAAGAGAAGTGATAACGTCCTTGGACTGGTTATATGCAAACTCGTCAAATTTTTCCATACTGATGGGATTGAAGCCGGTAGCAACAACGATTGCGCCGTATTTTTCTTCTATGATCTCATCCTTTTGGGTGTAATCGATAGCACCTGCGGTACAAACCCTTGCACAAAGACCGCATTTGCCGTTTTTAAGCATATTACAAGCGTTGGGGTCGATGGTAGCAACCTTAGGAACCGCCTGTGCAAAAGGAATATAAACAGCGTGACGGTTGTCCATACCCAAATTAAACTCGTTGGGTATCTTCTTCATTGGACATTTTTCGACACAAGCGCCGCAACCGGTACAAATATCTTCTTTAACGTATCTTGCCCTTTTCTTAATTGTTACGTCAAAGTTACCCACGAAGCCGCTTACATCCGTAACTTCGCTGTAAGAGAAGATACGGATCTTATCATTCTGTGCAACGTCAACCATCTTAGGTGTAAGAATACAAGCTGCGCAGTCAAGTGTGGGGAAAGTTTTGTCAAGCTGTGCCATCTTACCGCCGATGGTGGGCTGTTTTTCCACTATATCTACGGGGAAGCCTGCATCGGCAATATCAAGAGCGGTCTGAATACCTGCGATGCCGCCACCGATTACAAGGGCACGCTTGGTAACGGGAGACTCACCGGGGGTAAGGGGCGTATTAAGGTTAACCTTTGCAACAGCCGCTTTACCGAGAATAATAGCCTTTTCGGTGCCCGTCATTATATCCTTATGTACCCAAGAGCACTGCTCACGAATATTGGCTATCTCTACCATATAGGGGTTAAGGCCTGCCGCCGCCGCAGTTTTGCGGAAGGTAGCCTCGTGCATTCTGGGAGAACAGGAGCACACCACAATGCCCGTAAGGTTATGTTCTTTAACGGCATCCTTTATCATATCCTGACCTGCCTGAGAACACATATATTGATAATCGGTGGAAAAGACTACGCCGGGTTCGTTCTTTAAAGCCTCGGATACTGCCTGCACGTCAACCGTACCTGCAATATTGCTTCCGCACCAACATACAAAAACACCAACTCTTTGCATTTATCTTTTCCTCCTTTACTTTGTGTATTTTCTGAAAGCGCTTACAAGAAGCTGCTGAGGTGTATCATCTTCAACCATTGCGGGTACATCATTAGCAGTCATACGGTTTGCGCCCTGCTTTTTAATTGCGGTAAGACGAACCGCTTCAACTACCTTTGCAGGCTCAACACCTCTGGGACATCTGTCGATGCAGGCAAAACAGGATAAGCACTTATAGAGGGACTCGGAATTCAGGAGAGGTTCTATATCCCCTGTCTCCACCATTGCTACAAATTGATGAGGATGATATTCCATTTCTTCATAAGCGGGACAGGTTGCAGAGCATTTGCCGCACTTCATACACTTGCTTGTGTTGACGCCGCTCATTCTTATTATTTCGTCACGAAGATACTTACTGTTGTTCATTTGTATCCTCCTTAACGCCGAGAGCCTCTGCAAGAAGCTCTGTAAAATATACAACGGGAATATCTGCGCCTTGCTTTACAAGGTTATATTTGCAAAGAGGACAAGCGGTTATTATCATTTCAGCACCTGCCGCCTTAGCGTTTTGGACAATTGCACCCGAATTTCTCTTTGCCGCATCAGGACTTTCAACCGAGATGTATCCGCCGCAGCATTCGTTCCTTCTGGCATAAACTACTGCGTCTGCACCGAGAGCACGGATGAAATCTTCCATAATTCCGGGGTTTTCGGGATCATCCATACGCATAACCTTGTTGGGACGGAGGAGGAGACAGCCGTAATACGCGGCAATCTTCCTGCCCTTAAGGCTATTTACAACCTTCTCCTTTATTTTGTCAAAGCCTACAAGGTCACGAAGCATTTCAAGATAGTGGTACACTTCGGCTTCGCCGCAGTAACCGCCGTCCTCTGCCATATAGCGGTTAACCTTGTCAGAAAAGGCCTTGTCTGTTTGCATAGCGTGGTTTGTTTGCTTTATAACGTTGTGGCAAGCGGAGCATACGGTAACGAGGGCTTGGTTTCTATCACTTGCGTACTTAAGGGCACGAACAGAAGACAGTTTTGTAGCTACCTCGTTTTGGGCGGTGGTGAAAACGCCGCCGCAGCACTGCCAATTTTCAATTTCTTCCAAGGTAACGCCAAGAGCCTCAGCCGCTTTGTACGCATAAGTGTCCAGATCTTTTGCCTTGTTCTTCAAGGTACATCCGGGGAAATAACTAACCTTCATTAAATTACCTCCAATTTATACCATCTGTTCGGGATGGAAAACCTCATCAAATTTTTCAGCCGTTAAAAATCCAAGCTCTACGCAAGCTTCTTTAAGAGAGATATTGTCTTTAAACGCCTTTTTAGCGGTCTTTGCTGCGTTTTCGTAGCCGATATAAGGGTTAAGTGCGGTAACGAGCATAAGAGAATTGTGAAGATTGTGATGCATTTTTTCTTTGTTTGCTTTGATGCCTACTGCGCACTTATTGTTAAAGGAAACGATAGCCTCGGAAAGAAGTCTTGCAGACTGGAGGAAATTGTAAATGCAAACGGGCATAAATACGTTAAGCTCGAAGTTACCCTGAGATGCCGCCATACTTACGGCAACGTCGTTACCCATAACTTGAACGGCTACCATAGTAACAGCTTCGCACTGAGTGGGGTTAACCTTACCGGGCATTATGGAAGAACCGGGTTCGTTTTCGGGAATGAAAATTTCACCAAGACCGTCTCTGGGGCCGGATGCAAGCCAACGGATATCGTTTGCTATCTTCATCATATCGCAAGCAAGTGCCTTAATAGCACCGTGTGCGAAAACAAGCTCGTCCTTAGAAGTAAGAGCGTGGAACTTATTGGATGCGGTGATGAATTTCTTACCGGTTATCTTGGAAACTTCTTCTGCAACGCCTACATCGAAACCTTTGGGGGCGTTAAGACCCGTACCTACCGCGGTACCACCGAGAGCCAGTTCACGAAGGGGCTCGATAGAGCGTTCTATAAGCTCTACGTCCTTTTCAAGGCTGGATCTCCACCCGCTGATTTCCTGACTGAAGGTAATGGGGGTTGCGTCCTGAAGGTGGGTTCTGCCGCTCTTAACGATGCCTTCGTTCTCTGCTTCAAGTCTCTTAAAGGTTTCAATAAGCGCTTTTGCTGCAGGGATAAGCTTATCCTCAAGGCTGATTACGGCGGCGATATGCATAGCTGTAGGGAACGTATCGTTGGAAGATTGGCTCATATTAGAGTCATCGTTAGGATGGAGTAGGGTCTTACCGAGGATCTGATTGCCGCGATTTGCGATAACCTCGTTGGAATTCATATTAGACTGTGTGCCGGAACCGGTCTGCCATACAACAAGAGGAAAATGGCTGTCAAGCTTACCTGCCATAACCTCATCGCAAGCTGCCATTATAGCACCAAGCTTTTCATCGGTCATTTTTTCGGGGCGGAGTTTATTATTAGTAATAGCTGCAGCCTTTTTAAGCACGCCGAAAGCGCGTATGATCTCTGTAGGCATAGTTTCGATCCCTACACCTATTTCAAAATTTTCGTGACTTCTCTGTGTCTGTGCAGCCCAGAGACGGTCAGCGGGTACTTTCATTTCACCCATAGAGTCATGTTCAATGCGATAATCCATTTTAGTTTTTTCCTTCCTTGTATGTGCAATTATTTTTTTATTTTCATTTGCGAATTTAAATGTGCAAGAGACAGCGCCAAGTTTTCTTGTTTAAGAAGAACATCGTGGGGCACCTTAAGTGTGCAAGGTGCAAAATTCCAAATAGCTTTGACGCCACAGGAAACAAGCATATCGCATACTTCCGGCGCTGAACCCTGCCCTACCGTGATAATGCCGATTTTTACGTTGTTGTCCCTACAATACTCTTCAAGATCCTTAATAGACAAAACGGGTTTATTTTCTCCTGTTCGTAATGCATTTTCGTCACAGTCAAAGCCTGCCAGAATTCTTATGCCGAAATCTTCAAAGCCGGCATAATTCAACAGAGCCCTTCCCAACTTGCCTGCACCCACCAAAACAGCGTTGGTTATGTCGTTACATCCAAGACGTTTTTCAAGAGCCTGCATCAATTTTGTGCGCTCGTACCCTATCTTGGGTCTGCCGCAACCGCTTATCAAGGCAAGGTCCTTGCGAACCTGAACCTCACCAAGCAGTAAGCCGCGTGCAATCTTGGTAGCTGATATCATTTCTCCGTTTTCTTCGGGCAATTTTTTTAGGTATTGTATGTAAAGCGGAATACGCCCAAGCGTCGCTTTTGGTATAGAACAAACAGCCATATGTTCCCTCCTTCTTTTGCTAAAATTTTCATTTACGTCATAACTAAAAACATATTATACATATTGCTATGTTTGTAATCGATATCAACACAATCGATACTATAGTAATCGATTAAAAAAGACCCAACAAATGCCATTCAAGCAACAAATTGCAACTCAAATGGCTAACCCAAAATATTGACATACCTTAACTACGTCATAATAACATAAAGAATATAGAAAATCAATAGTTTTTTTGCAAAAACAAGAAAATGGAATTACGTAACCTTGTTCGTTTTTATTTATAATACACACGTTATAAAAACAAAAAGCCTGCGATACGGATTTTACCGATATCGCAAGCTTTTTTGATTTTTAATCAGTGGCCATTAAATGAGCGGTTTATGTTCGCCATTTACACCCACATAACCGGGGGACTTATTATTCATCCGTTGAAAGAAGAGCGTTAGACCAGATCTGCACCTCGTTAATACCAAATAGCATTTGCCCCGGTGTGCCCTTTATTTCAATTATAACGTAATTGCCGTACAGCTCTTCACCTCTTACCTCATAACGTCTTAAGAAAAGAGAGCCGCTGTTAATCCCCTCCGTAACGGTACCGAGCTTTTTCCAATCCTCAGGATTTTCTGTTTCGCTTAAATATACGTTGATTGCAGAAATGGGATTTTCGCCAATCGTGGCAACCGGTACTACATCTGCAAGAGATGGGGGCCAACTATTAAGAACTGCAAGTGCGCCTGCGTATACATCCACGCCGTTGACAACAGAGCCCTCCTCAAGTTTGTAATAAATACGTAGAGCATCCTCTGTGTTATCATCGCACTTAACGATTACTTTTTCATCATAATTGTCATCGTATACGGTCGCAGAACGTCTCTTATCGTTGAGTCTGCCTATGTGATATTCATTCCAATTTGAAAAGTCCTCACCGGAACCTACACGCCCGGGATAAGGCTCAGATACAGACGCCGTCCCTATCTCACCCTTATAGGTTGCAGCAGGAGAAAGATCGCGGACACTCATATACCCCAGCACACGAATTTCGCTTATTTTTATAGGCTTTGTTGCGTCCTTAAGAGTTATCAAAAAGCCTATATATGTGGCATTTATCGTGGTCTCCGGTCTAAACGAATACTCTAACGCTTGGTAAGCTTCAACGTCCGTTGCGTAATCGCCGGTATCCGCACTCTTGGTCAAAGCTCCTATCTTGTTGCCGGTTACGGTACCGTTGGAAAGCACCATTTCCCACCTGTCCGCGTACACCTCCACACTTTCGATATTCTCATAGCTTTCAAAGTATACAGCTATCTGATCGACCTCAACACTGTCAACCAAGTAAGAGCTAAGACCAATTCTGTTACTTTGTCCGTTAGGAGTTATGGTCATCATTTGGTTCGAGTCGGGATGTCCGTCGTTGAGCATACCGGTATGATAACTGAGTGCTTCGCCTTCCGAAGAAGTAGTACATACCGTCATGCCGTCAGTTTTATGGATACGGTATTGAGCACCCTCTGCACTGGCGGCGTAATTGCCGTATACTTTTATCTTAATTGCCAAGTGGTCGTCTTCGCCTGTAACGGCTGCTACGGAATCCCAAGCATAAATCACAGCGTCTGCGGGATACGCCTGAACAGCTTCCGCAAACACCTCAACTACCTGATTACCTATAACATTGCCGTTTGCATCGGTTTTTTGTATAAGCTCCATAGGACTTGCGAGCATTTCACCGGTCATAGCGCCTGAAGCCACAGGAAGCTTATAATAGTAGTATCCGTCTGCCGCATAGCTCCAATTCTCGCCCAAATCAAACGCAGGCACAGAGGAAGACTGACCTAAAATTGCACCGTCAGCGTTTTGAATATAGCTAACAAAGCTTACACGTATATAAGCATCTGTATTGCCCGTGTTTTGTATTTTTATTGAAGATTTATAGGTGCCGTCAAAAGTTTCTACAACTTCGCAATCTACATAACCGGGGAAAAACTCGTTATGCTTCATATCGCTTACCGACAAAAGCAAAGCCAGCGTACTGCCGATAGTCAAGACTGACGCAACAATTGCGGACAAGCTTAGGCTGAGTATCCACTTTTTCAGCTTGTTAGCTGTACCTTTTTTAGATTTGGTTTTACTCATGCCAATTCCTCCTTTTTAGGTAAATCAACCGTTATGGGATAATTCGCCACACGTACTACGCCACTCTGTGCAGGAACACCTGCCACGTTTTTAACTGCACTGCTGTTGCCGTCCAGCCACTCTTCCTTTACCAATCTGTTAAAGAACGCCACGTCAGGCGATGCATCAGCCGCACCAACGGTTACGGTGCCGCTGCAATTTGTTATATCTACGCTGCCGTTTGATACAACTATATTGGCTAATTCATAGCGCCAAGACCAATCTGTTATTTCGGTTATTGTATACGCGCCGTCGGGAACATCCACTATCGTTACAGAACCCGCGCCCTTTATCGTTACGCTGAATTCTATATGCTGATTCGTCTCTGTTGCCATGCCCGACACGGTAAATACAAACAATTGGTCATCTGCTATGTTTTCGCCGTTCTTCATTATCGTTATCTCGCCGTAGCCTGCTTTTGCCACACCAAGCGTCAAACATACATAGGTGTTTGCCGTGTTGATATACACGGTCTTTTCTGTCGCCTTATCTGCTGCGTCTGTCTCATTTACGTAAGCGATTACGGTACGCTTCGCCGTCTTGTATCTTTCGCCGCCGATCACAGAGTTACCGTTAAGACCGCTTTCGTACATAGTGTCATCCTTTGCGTAATCCTCAAACCAACCCATAGCACGCTCAAATTCTGTATCCTTAAGGGTCATAGACAAAGCTTTGGGCAAGGTTAGCTGGGTGTTTACGCCGTTAGCAAACACGTCGTCTGCCGCAAACTCGGCAAGGTTGCCGTAGATACCGAACTTATTGTCCGTACCCGTAAGTTCGTAGGTGCTGAGCTCTGCCTCTACACCGTTGCTGAGGTATACACCGCCGCCCACGCCTGCCAGTGTTTCATCAAGGTGATATGCGGTGGTTACCGTATCCTCAGGTGTGCCGATTGCTGTATTGTATCTTAGCATACCGCCAAGCATTACCAAGTTACCGCCCCTGGTTACACAAACGCCGCCGCCGTTTTTAGCGCTGTTGGCGTTAATGTCACTGCCTGTTATGTTTACTACGGAATCATTGGCATATACACCGCCGCCGAAGCCGTAGTCTGCTGTGTTTTGAGTTATTACACCGCCGCCTAAGTTAACGGTAGAGTCGCTGTACGCCGCTATACCGCCGCCGTTACCGTCGGTGATATTGCCTGTTATGTTACCGTCCGCACCCATATTGAGAACAGAACTGTTAACAAGGCAAGCACCGCCGCCATTGCCTATGGTTGCTCTAAGCTCCTGCATTGCAACGGAACGGTTATTGCTTATATCACCCTCTACGGTTACAATTGCCTCATTAAGATATATACCGCCGCCGCTGCCTTGAGCGGTGTTATCGTCAATATTACCATTAATTTCTACATCTGTGTTGTAGAAATATCCGCCGCCACCGTCTGTCAATGCCAAGTTATGGCTTATGGAACCCTCGGTGTTTGCAGTTTTATCCAATATAAAGTCTGCGCCGTCTATATATACGCCGCCGCCGTTAACTGCGATATTGGGCTTATCTTCCAAACCGATATTACCGCCTAACACCTCAACAAAGGTGTTGGCTTCGGTTGCATATATGCCGCCGCCGTTACCGTTGCTTGCGTTGTTGGAATGGATGTCGCCGCCGTTTACGGTTACAACAGTGCCGCCCTTTGCATATATACCGCCGCCGTTTAGATTGGCAGAGTTACCGCTTATTGTACCGTTTATATCAGCTTCCTTTACGGTGGTGTCATCTGTATAATCGGATGCTACGTATATACCGCCGCCGTTGCCCTGCCCTTCTACGGGAGTATGACCTTCTGCAGTGAGAGCATAGCCGGCCTTGTTACCGTGTATATTGCCTGTAAATGAGATTGCCGCATTCTCCAAATATACGCCGCCGCCGTTGCGTGCCGCTATATTATCGCTTATATCACCTGCAATGGTTATTGGGGCAGATGCAACATACAGACCGCCGCCGTCAACAATTGCAACGTTATTGGTTATTGCACCGGAAACGTCTTCGTCTTTAGTCATATTAAAGCTTGCGTTATTTACGTATACGCCGCCGCCGTAATTGGCAATGTTGGCCGCAGGATTACCGTCTGCATCAACACCGATGGTACCACCGGAGAATGTTACGGCTTTTGCCTGGTCATCGCTGTAAACGTATATACCGCCGCCCTTGTTTTCAGCCTGATTACCGATAACCGTACCGCCGGTTATTGTAGCATCGCAACCGAAAACAGCTATGCCGCCGCCTACACCCGTTGCACTGTCAAGAACACCGTTGTCGTCATACAAATACAAAGCTTTGTTGTAGCCTATACAACCGTCGGAAACGGTGAGATTTGCACCGTTTTGAACATGTATACCGCCACCCTTTGAAGCGGAGTTGGCAAGACTTATATCATCTACACTGCCGATAGTACCGCCGTATACGGAAACGCTGGAAGAAGCGCCTGTAGCCATTATGCCGCCGCCGCTGCCCTTTAAAGCCTCGTTGCCGTAAAAGTTGCCGCCGTTAACAACGATTGTACCGCTTGACATTGCTATACCGCCGCCGTTACCGCTTGAATTTGAGTTTTTAAGAGCTTCATTATAAGAAACAATACCTTCGTTTATAGTAATCTCACTGGACCCGGCAATAAATATCCCACCGCCGGAACCTTTTGCTGTATTATTGTCTACGGTAGCATAGCCGATTACCGTACCGTCTGCCGAGGTAGCTGGAGACATTTCAACAACGCTTCTCTGGTCAACGAAAATACCGCCGCCTCTGTCTTCACATACATTGTTGCTTATAGCACCACCCGTAAACACGGCATTGCTACTTGTTGTTATATAAACGCCACCGCCGTTCCTTGCAGCGGTATTATGCGATATTTCGCCACCCGTCATAACAAGGCTAACAAGGTTAGTGCTTAAATAAATCCCGCCGCCGTTAACAGACGCTGTATTGGGCGTCTTTACAGTAGCACCCTGGCTGTTAAGTCTTTCACCGCCTATTACACCACTAACAATTTTTACGTTAAGGGCTGTTTTTTCAGAGGTTGCAAAAATACCTGCACCGTTTTTAGCGGTGTTGTTATAAATGTCGCCGTTTTTCAACTCAATACCGAAATCAAAATACTCAACTGCATCACTTGCGGTATTGAAATATATACCGCCGCCGTTTTCGGTAGCAGTATTGTCATAAATCTGTGTGCCATCCAAAATAAGCTTAAAAGGTATGGCGTAACCGTAAGGGTTAGTTGTGTTGTTGGATTTTCTGCAATAAAAACTTATGGCACCGCCGTTTTTTGCTTGATTGTCGCGGAAATATGTTTCACTATCCAACTCTAACGATACATTGGGGGGCAGGGTACCGACGGCGTTGGAATAGTTTTGCATCGCAATAGCTCCGCCCTTACCGTTTAGCGCTTTATTGTTTATAAATTGGCAACGCTCTATTACAAGGGTGCTTTCGTTATAAATTGCAGCGCCGTCATCGTTTAGCACTTCATTACCTTCAAAATAGCAATCGGAAACGGAAAGCTTACAAGCGCTTACTTCAAAACCGCTAACAGTGGATGTTGCACCTGCGTTCCACAATATGCCGGCACAAGGGGTAATGTATTTATCATCGGGAATATTTTCGTTTATATTATTTAGGAATCGGCAATTTTTTATTTCCATTATTATGGCAGTTTTGCCCTCGGTCTTTATAACACCGCCGTATCTGCCATCCGCAAGACGATTTCTTTGGAAGACAACACCTTCTATAACGAACGAAGGAATAGCAGAGTTTGCGTTACCGTCTATCATAATGCCGACGCCTTCGCCACCCTTGCAATCCTCAATTGTTCCGCCCACATAGCTTATACTTTTATATTTACCGCTGATATAAATAGCGGCGCCGCCTCTGTAACCGGCCTTGTCCAACACGCATCCCGAAAATACGCTGCCGGACAAAACAAGCGATTGCGTAGAAATCGTGCGCAAGCTTGGGTCATCTCTGAAAGCCAACCCGCCGCCGTCATCTTTAGCGTTACAACCGATAAACTCAGAATTTGTGAAATCGATCAATTTATATGAGGTTTCGGAGCCGGGGTTAAAGCTTACACCACCGCCGTATTTTTTTGTTGAACAATCGTTGAATACGCAACCTACCGCAGAAAAAGTACCGCAAGTCACAGGCCTTACGAACACCGCACCGCCTTCGCTGTTATCATAAGCAGTACCTACGTCTGAACTACAGGAAGAAAAGCTTGAACCGTCTAAATAAATACCCGTAGAATAATTGCCGCTGTTAATTGAAATAGCGCCTCCGTATTCACCGGCTGTACAATCGGAAAACTTTGCGTCAACGGATATTTTTTTGAATATTGTAGCCGTATAACCTGCAAGTATGATCGCGCCGCCGTCAATACCGGCAGTACACCCTTCAAAGGTGCCGTCGCTTATTGTAAAGTTATTACATTCAAACGGTCGGAAATATATGGCGCCCGCACGGTTCGTGGCAGTACAATTTTTAAATTTTGTGTTACTTATGGTTATGCCGTTTGTATAATGAGCACCCGAAGTAGAGCCGTCTTCCGTGGTATATGAAGTAAAAAATCCGCCGCCGTTAACTGCAGAACACGAATTAAACAAACAGTTTGTTATTTTAAGCCCGTAAAATTTAGGTGCAATTGAATCATTACCCGTATGCATAGTAAACACGGCACCGCCGTTACGTGTAGCGGTACAATTCGTAAACACACATTTGTCAAAAACCGTTGCTGTGTTAGTTTGCTCGAAAACACGGAAAGCTACTGCACCACCATCCCTTGCTTTACAGTCTTTAAACAAGCAAGAACGAAATTCTGCCGTGGAAACATCGCAGTTTATCGATATTGCGCCGCCTTGACCGCCTGAGGGGTAGTCTGTCCCCGTGTATTCGTTAATAGCTTTTCTAAACTCAACACCGATAAACTTCAAAGTGGTCGTTGCAGTAGAAGAACTACCGGCGCACCATATCATCGGAGTATCAGGCTCATTGTTGCCCGCAATAACAATTCGGTCAAAATTTGTGCTTGTGCTAAGACCGTAATCATAAGTAGTGCTTGAACCGCCTTTTCCGTAAATAATTAGTCCTGCTCCCTGTTCCAAATTAAACAAAGCCTTTGAATTGGCAGAAGTATCATGGTTGGTGCCCGACTTTCTATCCGAGTCATCACAACCGTTTATTAAACGAACAACGGGGTCGCTGTACGAGGTTGACGCAGCGGGAGTGCCAAACTTGATTGTCAAAGTATATCCTGCTTGTATTACAACCGTCGAATTAAACTGAACAGATCCGTTTATTGTCCATGTTCTGTTGCCCGTTATGTCAAATTCATCGTCTGTATCGGTACACTCGTAAACGGTGATGGTGTTAGCGGCAGTACTGCCCAAGGTAGCAGTTGTATTAACCGTTGCATTAGCGCCATTTATGGTGGTTCTGGTATCCTTTGTGTCAGGTTCCGGAACATTTTCGTTTATGGCTTTGGAGCCAATGCCTACGGAAATGTTTGTAGTAGGGGCAACTTTTGGATAATTAACCTCTGTATCCACAGAAGCAGAAATGCCGGCAGCGTTTTTGCTGTCGGTATCATTTTTGTTTGTGTTATCCTTATCGTAGGGAGCCGAAAATGCTACGACACCTTCCAAACCCAAAGCCGACAAATCGGTATTTTGGTCGATAGTTATTTTATCGTACACTTCGACTTTATCATTACCAACCGCCGAGGTATTTGCGGAAGTCCCCGCAACAGCTGTTGACAGCGTCGTGGCAATGACCGCCAAAAAGGCTATAATTCTATTTAACTTCATTATAAACCCTCCGATTGTACACACTTTATAGTTGTACCGAATGAATAAAACAGCAAGTCTTTTGCATTCTTACAAAAGTTCGCCGCAACAGCAACAAGCTCGCAAAGTGTAAGACACAAAAGCAAGCAAATAGTCAATACTCTGATCATTTTTTTCATAAACACAGCCTCCAAGGGATAAACAAGATTAAGCACTTGCGCCATATATGCGAAAAAGAACGGGAAAAGCCCTTAGGCTTCCTCCTGTTCCTTACGCTTGCGCATTGGTATAATTATAAAAAGCACAACGGCAACGCACACACACGCCGTAACGCCGCAGATTGCAATAAGATTATCGTCACCGGTCTCGGGAAGAGAAGGGTCAGTGGGTTCTATAGGGAGTTCTTCCACCCTAAACTGCCAATCTAAAAAGCCGATGGCGCTTTTATATTCGTTACCCAAGCTTGCGGGAACGGTAAGCAAAACGTCAAGGGTTACTTCTGCGCCGGAATAAAAGGTGCCGAGGCAGACCCAATCGGTAAGACCTGCTGTTTCGTTAGCGGGAGCGCTGAAAAGCTCTGCCCCGTCACGTACTGCCACATCAAGGTGAAGCTTGGAGAGGAACTCTTCATTTGCTTCCTCGGAAACGTACTCCTCCGTACCGGGGGTAGGGCCGAGGGCGCGCATATACAGCTTTATTTTGATATTGTTGGAAACGTCATTTTTTATTAATACTTCCTGAGGGATGGTAGCGCCGGGCATAACGTTCTTATACTCGGTAAACAGGTCGGTGGGCGAATAATTACTGCCCGGGGCAAAAATAAACTTTTCGGAGTTACCGTTATAGGTCACCGTGCCGAGTGCAGAAGCAGGAAAAGCCCCAAAGGCCGCCAAAACGGCACAAAGGAGCGATACAATTATAACCTTATATGTTCTTTTCATATCTTAATTCCTCCCGTTTAGGTGAGGCAAAAAAGCCTATTGTTCGCCTCCAACTTCAGACCAGCCAACCGCCTGATAAACGGTGTCGCCGTTATAAGCATACTGAGTAGCCTGAGCATAAACATCTATCTCTGCTTGCGCCTTTTTATACTCGTTGCCCATCTCCTCACCTGCAAAAACAACCTTCGTAAACAAGGGCGGAGTAACTGCGCCGGCTTCGAGGGGATGAGGATAATACCAATAGCCTTCTCTGTATTCCCAATCGTTGGTATTATAGTCGATATCCATCAAAATATGAGTGTTGTTGCTTAATTCGCCATCAGCAAGAGCCAGGGTCGTATCAACCTTTATGCGAACCCAAGCGGCATTTTCCGCAACGTTTTGAATTCTTACTATCTTGGATACAGACTCACCGGGCATTACGCCGACAACATCCTCGAATGGAACAAGCACACCCGTGCCGTCATCGCTTTGCTCAACAATGGTTATGTCAATGTTACCCATGGTAATTACGTTTGTTGCTATATCATCAGATGCAAAAAAAGCATAAGTACCGTAGGACAGTACCGACAGCATAAGTATTAAAATGGAGAGTGATAAGATGCGTCGTTTTGATTTGTTCTTATACATCAAAAACACCTCTGCAATACCAAATAATCATCTTTATAAAGGGCATATACGGACATCTGACAAAGGTCAGGTATCCGTATATGCCCTCCTCCCGCAAGGGGAGGAAGGCGATGTTATTAATTTAAAAAGTTTAACTTAATAACGAATTATTCGTCGATGTCAGCACCGGTAGGAGCATCTTCCCAAACGTAGTCAGTGTAGTTGAAAGCTTCTACAGTGTAGCCGTCGCCAAGGTATTCCTGGAACCACTCAGCAACGATAGCGTCATCGTCATAATCAAGAACGTCAACGCCGTCAAAGGTAGCTGCGAAAGCGTCTTCTGCAGTTTCGAAGGTACCGGTCTGAACAGCCTGGGTAAGAACGAGAATTTCGAGGGTTTCGCCAGCCTTAGCTGCGAAATCGTTGCCTGCGTCAGCCTTGATCATGAAGCTGTCGAGAGACTTAACGGATTCGCCTGCGGGAAGAATGCTGTCAGCAAGACCTGCTTCGGAATAATCGAAAGCGCCTACGGTATAAACGGACCATTCGCCGGTTGCTTTGTCGGTAACCTTAATCTGGCACCAGTCATCAACGCCGTTGTCGGGCTGATTCCAAGACGCGCAGTTGTTGCCATCAGGACAATTGCAGATGAACTTAAACGTAAGATCAGCGCCCATATCGTAAGTGTCTTCTACAGCGATAATGGTACGGATGTAAGCGTCGCCATCACCAACGTTGGTAACGGTAACTTCTTTTTCAACTTCTACGCCGGGCTGAGGGATAACGGTGTCGTCAAAAACTTCGTCTTGTCTGATGTCTACGTCACCAACGGTAACAACGTTCTTGTTGAATTCGTCATCGGTGAAGTAAGCCATTGTAGCGCTGGCTACTGCAAGTGCGAGCATTGCTACAACTACTGCGAGTGCAAAAATCTTCTTTTTCATGAGTGTGTCTCCTTCGTTTTTATTTTTTAATTTTTTTGGGAGCTAAGTAATTAATTCTTCCGCAAAAAGCGAAAGTCGGTTATGCCGCATTGGCAAACCAGTTTGTACAGTTTTGGGCATTAACCGTGCCGAAAGTCTTATTGCAAGCTTCTTCAGCGCTGTCCAGACCCGCTGTCTGTACGCCTTGGGACAATACAAGAATATCGTAAGTATCGCCGACAACATCATTCCAATCGTCTACGTGACCGTATAGATAGGTCTGAAGCAGACTTGCGTGGGACTCTTCCCCTACTGCGAGGACAGAATCATTTGCATAGTAGTACAAACCAACGACGTACCTAACACCGTCCCGTTCAAAGCATACGTCCTTACCGTCTTCCTTGGGCCATATAATGCCCGTGCCGTTAAGCTTGGAGTCAACAAGACCGAGATGGTTTTCCGCTATGGGATTTTTCCATTCACCGTCCGCATACTCCATCTCAAAGGCGAAAATGGTACGGACATAGGCATCAACGTTGCCTATGTTAGTAACTGTTACAATTTTATCGACATAGCAATAATCTGTATCAAATACCTCGTAGGTGTTACCTCCGAATTTAAGTTCTTCGGCTACATCGGCTGTTACGGGTCTTAAGGGCTTATCATTTGCAAACTCCTCGATATCATCGTTGGCGTCCCGCTGATATTCGGTTTGCATTATTTTTACCCGACCAACGGTCATTACATTGCCTTTATACTCGGTATCTTGAAAGTATGCAACAGTAGCGCTGATAGCACTAAGACATAAAAGAATTGCCGCAATACTCAGAAGGATAATCTTTTTTTTCATTAAAATTAACCTCCTAAAGCTTTAAGCATTAGTCCTGAGACTGGCCGTAAACTGCGGTCCATGCAGCTTCAGTACTGTCAAAGCCTAACTGCTGGATCGCGTATGCACTGAAAATAAGACTGCTGTCTGTGATTACTGACAAGTTCTCGGAAACGCCGTCAAGGTCTGCTTCGGTTATAGCAGTGCTTACGGTAACCTTATCGTTTGCAATAATCTTTTGTGCATTGATGGTTTCATCGGCAGCAACCGCTTTGTAGTAAATGTAGCTGTCGCCTTCCATTTTGAGGAAAGTCCAATATGTTTCAACGCTAAAGCTTAATGCGTCAGCACAGTTACCAATACCTTTGGTAAATGCTTTGTTGTCGGTAGTTGTCCAACCTGCAGCGTCCATCTTTACGAAAACATAAGCGCCTACCAGGTTATCTTCATCAGCTTCGGGAGCAAAAGAAACCTTAGGGTCTTTTGCAATGCCCATACCGGGAACAACAAGGTAATCGTTTGTAGCTTCGTTACTGTCGTATTCGGCAGGCTTGGTTTCCTCAAGTGTAAGGTCGGCAAAGTCAGCCGCTACAAACACGTTGGTTACGGGGTCTGTAGTGTCCTGCAAATAGGCAACGGTAACACCGATGGTGCAGGTCATTACAAGTACCAATGAAATTGCGAGAATCAAACTTTTTTTATTCATTTGTCATTCTCCTTAAAAATGCGAGGAAATTAGTTTGCCCATTCTGTTGCTTCGAAAGCTGCGGCTGCGGTTGCAAAGCCGTCTGCCTGAACAGCATAAGCCTGAACGGTGATCTTTGCGTCAGCGTAAGTCTCAAGTCCGGCACCGTCTACATCGCCGTCGACTTTAAAGCTGCCGAACACCTGAAGGTTTTCGCCTGCTTTTGCGATTGCTTTGTACGCATAGATGTCGGTCTGACCGTCAACCAAGGTCCAACCATTGTCGGACATCTGAGTTGCGATCGTTACATAGCCATCTCCAGCCGTTGCTTCGATGCCTGCAATACCGTTGTCAACCTTTACGAAAACCCAACAATCTTCACTGTCTGCATCAACGTGAACGGTAGGGTCCTTAGTGTAAGAGTGGTTGGGGATAAGCTTGTACTCGTTTTCCATAACACGAGCTGCTCCTTCAACACCAACACCGTCTGCAGTTACCTTAGCTTCGTCCAAGGTGATCTCAACATCACCAACGGTAAAGGTGTTTACCACTTCATCTGTCTGGGAGGTTAAGTATGCAAGCGTGCCCGCAACGGAAACGATGCAAACCAAAACCATAGCAAGAGCAATAAGTGCCACCTTTGTGAACTTTCTGTTTTTCATACGTAATCTCCTTTCTTAAGAATATTGTTTTTGGATTTATTTTTTGCCTTCTCAGGCTTTATCCACTTAAGTGTTTTAAAAAGCTTATTCAGCCTCTGTGCCGTCTGCTGTTTCTTTTTGTTTAGCATCTGCGGCTTCTTTTACCGCTTCCGTCTTGGGGAAAAGTATATCGGGAAGGAATACCAACAGAAGAAGCAGTGCGCCGAAAGCTATTGCCACATACAGTCCGGGAGGGTTGCTTATGTAGTTTGCAACATAACCGAGAAAAGGAATAGAGAACTTAACCTCGCCCTGAATGTTATCGTAGGTTGTATAAGGGTCAAAAGTATGCAGCTTGTTGCCGAACTTATCGGTTTTGATATTACCGTCTTCATCATACTGATAATTATCATTATTTATACCGTATGTATAGTAATGGGTATCTGTGATGGTGTTTTGGATAAGACCAAGCTTATGGGTAGCGGTGTTGCCTTTATCGTCCAGAGCGTATGTTATTACGTCACCCACCTCAAGGTCCTTGGGCTTAACGTCCTTAACATAAACCAAGGAGCCGGTCTTGATCTCAGGTTCCATCGAGGAGGAAACTACGGCAAAGGTTTTAAAACCGAATACACGCAAGCCCGCCAGCAGCAACGCAAGACAGAGAACCAAGCCTATAAGCGTCCACGTGATAATATTGAGAACCAACTTTAAATTTTTGTTCATAAATTCCTCCAAAATGAATTTGTTTTTACATACTGACAATCTCAATTTTACCTCATTTTATACAATTGTCAAGATATTTGTATACTTTTTGGCTTTATACACAATAAATTTGCACGCTTTTTATGCAAATTGACAACAGTGGCGTTTTAATTTGATAACATTTTATCAAATTAAAACGCCGAAAAAATGTCTCTTGTGCGCAGAAACTTCGGGGATATCATCCCCGAAGTTTCTTTAGTTAACATATTAAGTTTCTTGTTTTTTCCGTGTTCCGTACCTTTGTCATGGGTCTGAGGCAAAGGCGGTTTATATCTTTTTTTCCTTTTCTTCTCTTTTAATATCTGCTATCTTAGCAATGGAAATAACAAATATCTCCACGCTCTTTTCAAACTCCGCAATACTTAAATATTCATCACGGTCATGGGCTTTTCCCCTGCCCTCTCCCAAAAGTCCCCTATACTTGGCAATGGTACTGCCAAATGCAACAGTGTTAGGAAAGCTACGGGCGTAAGTGCCGCCGCCCATTGTGTAGGGCTTGCTGTCCTCACCCGTTACAAGCTCACAAGCTTCGGTAAGCGCCTGTATCTCCGGCTTGTTGGGGTCGAAGCAATAACCGTCGGAGTGGGTATCCTTAATTATAACGGCGCCGTATTGTGCGGCTGTCGCTGTGGCATTTTCCTTTATTCTTTGCCAACTGCCTGAGCGAGGGAAACGGATATTATAGTTTTGTACCAAAGCGCCGTCTACGGTCTTCAGCAGACCGCCGACACAGGTGAGATACCCCATAAGCTCGGTACTGTCCTGTATATTAAGCTGAGTGCCCAAATACTCGGCACAGGTCTTCTTCAAAAACTCAAGACTTTGCTTTTCGCTGTCATTAAGGGCAACGTTATCGAGAAGGTATGCCGCAAGCATGGCAATGGCGTTTTGGCCTTCCTCAGGCAGTGCGGCGTGGGCGGTCTTACCTGTTGCCGTTATCTTTGCCTTACCGTCCGAATACTCAAGGCTTATGCCGTCTGCAGCTTTAAGGTTTTTGCCGGTGATGTTCTTAACCACAGCGAAGGCTTTGCCCGCAACGGCGTTTGTTACGGTACCGCCTTCCATATATTCTATATTCTCAAGAACGGCGGGAAGCTTTATGTCCAGCTTACCTATTCCCTTCTCACCCGTACAAACGGGAAATTCACTATCAGGAGTGAAAGAAAAGAAGGGGGCTTTATGGCTCTTGAGGAAATAGGGCAGATCGTTCATACCGCGCTCTTCATCGCCGCCCATTATAAGACGCAACGAAAAAGGAAGCTTTATACCCTTATCCTTAAAGAAACGCAATGCGTAAAGTGCTGCAACGGCAGGTCCTTTGTCG
Organism: Oscillospiraceae bacterium; assembly: GCA_015064945.1. Lineage (GTDB taxonomy): Bacteria > Bacillota > Clostridia > Oscillospirales > CAG-382 > SIG636. The sequence goes on from SVRF01000014.1 coordinate 24,468, forward strand.
TCCTCGGTGCCTCTGCCTATAAGCAGTTCGTTTTCAACGGTCAGCTTATAGGGAGGATACGTCCACCCTTCACCTGCAGGGACAACGTCAAGATGTGCTACTATGCCCATTTCTTCTTCGCTGTCGCCGTATATAAGGCTTGCACAGTAATAGTCGTGGTTTTCGGTCTTAAAGCCGTAGCCCTTGCCAATATCAAGCATCTTATCTATTGCCTGCGCGCTGCCTTTACCGAAAACATACCGTCCTTCGGGAGCTGTGCCTACGCTCTCTATCTCTACAAGTGCGCCGAGGTCGGCAATATATTCACTACGCTTGGACTTTATATATTCTTCTACCTGTTGGTGTAAAAGCTTTGCATCCATAAACATTATCTCCTATATCGTAAAAACAGGCGTACCTGACAACTACTGTATGTTTTTTGCCGTTTTCTCAATTGCTTCCAGCGCTTCTTCAAGCACACGCTTGGTATGGTCAAGGCCTGCGCATATTTGCGTGCTCTTTTGCTTGAGGATATCAGCAGCACGCAATGCCGCCGCCGCATTCTCCCTTGCCTTGGCGCTGATGGCGGCAACGCTGAGCTCTGCCTTTTGGGCGGCTTCCTCTGCCGCTTTTACCTTCATCGCTTCTGCTTCCGCTATTATAAGGGCAGACTGATTTTCCGCAAATAAAAGCTTTTCGCCCATACGTGCGCAAAGCTCCTCGTACTTGGCGCTTTGCTCCTTGCCTTGGCTTTGCGCTTCGGCAAGTGCCTTTTCCAGCTCCTCTATACGGCTTTTATATTTAGCCTCCAGCCCTTCCTTTTCGTTCATAACGGCTTTTACGGCGTCATCCTTTTCGCTTATGGCCCTTTGATGATCGGTGGTAATACGCTCTATAAAGTGCTGTACCTCTTCCTTATTATAACCTTTTTTAGCCTCGCTGAAAACAACATCTACTGCCATAAACTGACCTCCGTAAATATACATACAAAACTTCGACATTATTCTACCAAGTTTTTGTCTGTATTTCAAGCCTTTTTTTGTTTTTTTTGATTTTCGGACTGTGCCCTGCATATAATTCTTTGAAAGGGTTGTTGTTTTTTATGCTTTTGGACAGAGTGCGTGATGCATTGTGGGGAACGCCTACTCTGCTTTTACTGCTTGGATTTGGGCTTTATTTTACTTTGAGGCTTGGGCTTTGGAAGCCTGCAAAGCTTGCGTATGCCTTTAAACACACCTTTTTTGCAGGCGGCAAAAAAGCGCAGGGTAACAATCTGTCATCCTTTTCCGCCTTGGCTACGGCATTGGGCGGCACGGTAGGTGTAGGCAGTATAAGCGGGGTTGCTTTGGCTATCTCGGTGGGCGGTGCAGGAAGCATTTTTTGGATGTGGGTTTGCTCTGTACTGGGGCTTGGGCTTAAATATGCGGAGGTTGCACTATGCCACGCAAGGCGCAAAAGCACAAAGCGGGGATTTACCGGCGGTGCTATGTATTGCCTGCAGGATCTGGGCTACAGACGGCTTGCGGTGCTTTTTGCCCTGTTTTGCGTTGCTTCTGCGGTGGCAGGCGGAAGCGTAGTGCAGGCAGGTGCAGTAGCTTATGTACTGAGCCCTAAAATCAGCTCTGTTGCCGTAAGGGGGGCTTTGATATGGAGCATCACCCTGATCATTATATGCGGCGGCAGAAAAAGGATAGCCAAGGTCAATGAGGCGGTCTTACCTATTGTATCTGCTTTATTTGTTTTATCTACCGTTTACATCATAGGGGCAAATGCAAAAATGTTACCCTCTGCCTTTGGGCAAATATTTGGGGAAGCCTTTGGCTTCAAGCAGGCGGCAGGCGGCATCGGCGGCGCAACGATGATGCGAGTAGGCTGTGTACGTGGAAGCTTCAGTCACGAAGCCGGTATGGGCTCCTCCCCTATATCCTATGCCGCCGCCACCGAAAACGACTCACACATACAAGGGCTGTGGGGAGTTACCGAGGTGTTTGTGGACAGCTTTGTTGTCAGCACGCTTACGGCGCTTGCCTTGCTATGCACAAAAGCGGCACGGCCTGAAGAGATGTTTTACGCTTTATTCGGTAATACAGGTACAGCTATATACGGAGTGGCGCTGGGCTTTTTTGCCTTTGCGGCGATAATAAGCTGGTGCTTTTACGGCGAAGAGGCGTTGGCGTTCTTAATGCCCGACGGCAAACGCTGTTTTGCCGTCTTCAGGATATTTGTAGCCTTCGGTGCGGCGATGGGGGCTGTTTTATCGGAGTCCGCCGCATTTGCTGCCGCAGATATATGGGGTGTACTGATGATGTTTATTAATTTATTCTTACTTTACAAGACGAGGAGTGATATTATTGCAATGGCAAAGCAAAAGCGCGGCTGAAACGCTAAAAGAGCTTAAAAGCTGCAAAGAGGGGCTTACGGAAAAGGAAGCACAAAAGAGAATATCGGAGGGACAGGTAAACCGAAGCAGTCACGGGAAGCCCCCTTCGGTGCTTAAGCGCTTTTTGACACAGCTTTCCGACAAAATGATAATAATTTTGCTTATAGCGGCGATAATATCTTTCACCGTTGCCATAGCAACAGGCGAAAGCAGTGCGGACAGCTTTATTATTTTGCTTATCGTATTTGTAAACGCCGCTGTTGGGGTTATACAGGAAAGCCGTGCGGAAAAAGCCATTGAGGCGCTACACAATCTTTCAGCGCCTCTTTGCACCGTTATGCGTGACGGTAAAAAGCGGCGCATACCTTCGGAAGCCATAACGGTGGGCGACGTTGTGCTGTTGAATAAGGGTGACTTTATACCTGCCGACGGCAGGCTTATAGAATGCGAAGGGCTTACGGTTAACGAATCCATATTGACGGGTGAGTCCGAAGGTGCGGAGAAGGACGCAAACAAAATACTTGACAAGGATGCGCACATTGCGGAAATGACAAATATGGTATTCGGTTCAACGGCAGTTATGGGTGGGCACGGCAGTTTTGCGGTTACGGCGGTGGGCAGTGACAGCTGTGTTGGCAGGATAGCGGGTATGCTTGCAAATACAGATAGAGAACCTACCCCTTTGCAGAAGCGCTTGGCGAAGACAGGCAGTATGCTTGGCAATTTAGCGCTTATTATATGCGGCGTAATTTTTGCCTATGCCCTTGTGAAGGACATGCCGCCCATTGATATGTTTATGACGTCGGTAAGTCTTGCCGTGGCGGCGATACCCGAGGGGCTTCCCGCTATTGTAACCATAGTGCTTTCCATAGGCGTGCAACGCTTAGCCAAGCGCAAGGCAGTGGTAAAGCGTCTGCCCGCAGTAGAGACCCTTGGGTGCGCAAACGTAATATGCACCGATAAGACCGGCACGCTTACCCAAAACAAGATGACGGTTACGGAAACCTACGGCGGCGGCGAACGTCTACCGCTGCTTGCTTTGCTTTGCAACAACGATGACTCCCCCACCGAAAACGCTTTGCTGGTGTATGCTAAAGAACATAAGAGTGCTGAAGACGAAAAGAGATATCCCAGAGTGAAGGAAGTGCCCTTCTCCTCGGATACCAAATGTATGGCGACGGCACATAGATTTGAAAACGGCTACCGTATTATTATAAAGGGTGCGCCCGATATCATCCTGCCCCGTTGCAGTAACAAAGGAGATGCCATAGCCAAGGCAGAGGAGATGGCGGCTAAGGCGCTTAGAGTTATAGGCTTTGCTTATGCGGACTGCAACAAGCTGCCCGAGGATTTGTTTGACAAGGGGCTTTCCTTCAGCTTCGGGGGCTTGGCAGGTATAAGCGACCCGCCCAGAAAAGAAGCGGCAGAAGCGGTACGGCTTTGCAAAAAAGCGGGAATAAAACCTGTTATGATAACGGGCGACCACAAGGTTACCGCCATAGCCATTGCTAAAAAAGTAGGTATATACAAAGAAGGAGACGGTGCATACACGGAAAAGGAGATACTGATGCTGCCAAAGGAAAAGCAAGGGGAGGCTATACGAAAGGCCTGCGTGTTTGCCAGAGCCACGCCCGAATTTAAGGTGCGCATCGTAGACGCTTACAAGGAGGCAGGCTTAGTCGTAGCTATGACCGGCGACGGAGTTAACGATGCGCCTGCATTAAAGCGTGCGGACATAGGGTGCGCCATGGGCGGATGCGGCACAGACGTTGCAAGAGAAGCGGCAGATCTGGTGCTGACGGATGATAATTTTGCCACCATAGTTGCGGCGGTGGGACACGGCAGAAGAATTTATGAAAACATAAAACGCAGTGTAAGATTTTTGCTTTCCTGTAACACGGGGGAAATACTTACGGTATTTGCGGCGATGATGCTGGGGCTGGGGTCACCCTTAACGGCGATGCAGCTTTTGTGGGTCAACCTGGTTACCGACTCTTTACCTGCCATATCCTTGGGGATGGAGAACAGCAACGAAGGTCTTATGGATAAGCCGCCGATACGTAAAAATCAAAGTTTGTTTGCTGAAAATATGGGGCTTAAAATACTGCTTGAGGGGCTTGTTATCGGTGCCCTTTCCTTTACCGCATACTATATTGGATACGTCCGCTTCTGCAGTCCTGCCCTTGGCGGAACGATGGCGTTTATGGTTCTTAGCATTTCACAGCTTGTGCATTCCTTTAATATGAGAAGCGACAAGCCCATTTACAAAACAGGGTTGTTTGGCAACAAGTACCTTTGTTTGTCTTTTGTTTTTTGCTCCGCCTTGCAGTTGTCAACGGTAATATTCGCACCGATGCGAGGTATTTTCGGTACGGTTATGCTTACTGATACACAATGGACTTTGGTTGCAGGGCTGTCTTTGGTTCCCCTTGTTTTGTCGGAAGTTTACAAATTGTTATTTATATGTTGTCAAACTAAACACAAATAGTTTGTAAACTATTAATAAGCAAGTTTTTAGGAGGTATAAATGAAAACTATTGTTTTAAATTCCAACGACGAGCGCATCACAAGCTTTGGCAGACATACCTACGTTGACGGTATGCCCGCATTTTGTTGGCCCAACAGCGGATTTAGGTTTTCTTTCAGAGGCAACAGTATTATTCTAAGTTTTTTACCCTTTGAAACACCGTATACACATTATGTTTTGATAAAAGTTGACCGTATGGTACAGCGTTTTCCCATATCTACAGGGAAGGAAAAGATTATTATAGAAGGGCTTGAAAACAAGCGCCACAACCTTGAGTTTATAAAGATAACCGAAGGCGAAGGAATAGACGAGCGTATTGTTTTCGCCGGTGCGGAGATACAGGGGCTTACACCCGAGGTATTTGCGTGGCCTTTACCGGCGGGCAGGCTAAAGATTGAATTTATAGGTGATTCTCTTACCGCAGGCTACGGCAATTTAGGCCCTGCTACGGAAAAGAAATTCCATACATATCAGCAGGACAGCACCAAGGCTTACGCCGCCGTTTGTGCCGAGCTTTTAAATGCGGAAGCTCACTACGTTTGCTACAGCGGCAAGGGCATATACTCTAACTGCAACGGCGTTAAAAATTACGAGATACCCATATTCTTCAACCACGCTTCCAGAGTAACGGGCGAGCCTTGGGATTTTTCCAAGTGGACCCCCGATGTTGTAGTGGTTAACGCCGGCACGAACGATTTTGTAGGCAAGGTCGACCCCAATAACTTTGTACCTGCGGTTGTTGACTTTTTGCATCAGATAAGAGCAACCTATCCTGAAGCGCACATTTTTTGGGTATTCGGTATGATGACGGAAAGCGCATTCCCCTATCTGCAGGAGGCTTTTAAGCAATTTCCCGATGAAAAGGCAAAGCTTTTAAAACTGCGCTGTATGACGGAGTTTAAGGACGAACAGGGTGCAAACGGGCATCCTAACGTTAAATCCGCACGCAGACAGGCAAAGGTTGTAGCAAAGTTTATAAAGAAGGAGCTTAAGCTTTAATATGACAAAGATATATAAATCTGCCGAAGAATTGGTTGGCAATACTCCCCTTTTGGAGCTTTGCGCCATAGAAAAAGCAATCGGCACGGACTGCACAATCCTTGCAAAGCTGGAAAGCTTTAATCCTGCGGGCAGTGCTAAAGACAGGGTTGCATCGGCTATGATAGAACGAGCCGAAGAGCTTGGTCTTTTGAAAAAGGGCGGCGTTATTATAGAGCCTACATCGGGCAACACGGGCATAGGCTTGGCAAGAGTTGCGGCGATAAAAGGCTACAAAGCCATTATCGTTATGCCCGACACAATGTCGGCTGAGAGACGTGCGCTGGTTACGGCGTACGGCGGCGAGGTGGCGTTAAGCCCCGGTGCGGAGGGTATGAACGGTGCAATTGCTCTTGCCAAAAAACTTGCGGCAGAAACTCCGAACAGCTATATTCCCGACCAGTTCAACAACCCCGCAAATCCCGAGATACATTACAAAACCACGGCGCCCGAGATTTGGGAAGCTACCGAAGGTAAGCTTGACATTTTTGTGGCAGGCGTGGGTAGCGGCGGAACCCTTGGCGGAGTTGCACGGTTTATGAAAGAGAAAAATTCGGATATACAGATAGTTGCGGCAGAGCCTGCAGGCTCCCCCCTGCTTTCGGGCGGGACGGCAGGCAGTCACGGATTGCAAGGCATTGGTGCAAACTTCATTCCTGCGGCAGTAGCAGACCGCCCCTTTGACAGAGTGATTGCCGTGAACGATGAGGATGCATTTGAATACACACGCCGTCTTGCAAGACTTGAAGGCATACTTTGCGGTATATCCTCCGGTGCGGCCCTTTGGGCGGCTTGCAAATTGGCGTTGGAAAGCAGCGGCAAGACTATCGTTGTTGTTTTGCCGGACACAGGCGAAAGATATCTTTCCACAGGAATTTTTTAACAAAAAACGAAACCGCTTTGAGCGTAACGCTCAAAGCGGTTTCTTCACTGCAGTAATTTTAATTTTTAATTTTACTTATTAGGTATTCGCCTGTTTGCGCCATCATTCTGTAAGCAGCAGGAGCAAGCTCCTTAGGGAATTGACGAACATAGAAGCCTGCCTCGTAGGTCAGGTCGCCCTTATAATCTATCTCCTTGAGTGCGGCACAAATCTCGTCCCAATTCAATCCCTTATTGTAGGGCATATTGTGACTGTCGTGCACACCGTCGTTATCGTGCACATGAAGGGCAGTAACACGGCTACCCATACCGCGCAGGAACTCGGCAGCGTTGCCGTTAATGGAAGCGTGACCGATATCCACAAGGCCTGTAAAGCACTGAGGGTCAAGAGCGTCCAAAAGACCTGCCAGCTCGGGAGCGGCACCGAAATAGGAAGGAGCTATAAGGTTTTCGATAGCTATTTTCACACCGTACTGCTTGCAATAGGGCGCAAGATTGCTGAAAAACTCTATATTCTTTTCCAAGGTACCGTCACCTACGGGCTGTGGGTGCATAACCACGTGAGGTGCGCCGAGAATTGCCGTAGCCTCTATAGCACGGATAAGCATGGGAAGTGTTTTTGCGTTATATTCAACCTCATCCTTTTTAAAGGACGGAAAGGGAGCGTGGGTCTGGTTAAAGCACACACCGCAATCCTCAGCTATTTTGCGAAAGCTTTGCATACGGCTTTCGTAATCGCTGTGATTTACCGGATTATCCTCCCTTGTAAGGTCGAACATAGAGTAGTCCAAGCCTTTAAAGCCTGCGTCTGCAACTATTTTTATTGCCGCTTCCGTACCGAAAAGAATGGAAGCATAATTAAATTCCGTTGACAGAATCACTGCCCCAACACCTTCTTTTGTTAAACTATATTATAATAGCGCGTCTTACGCCTTCGATAGCGCAGATGCCCTCTATCATAGCGTCGTTAACGTCATCATTGGTATCAAGAACGCTGCAAGCGTTTGCACCCTTGGAACGGTTAAGCATAGACTCAATATTCGCGCCGTTGCCGCTGAGTACTGCGGAAATCTGTGCGAGGATATTGGGAATATTTTCGTGAAGAACAAGAATTCTTGTCTTTGCCTGCTTTGCCATATCGATATTGGGGTAGTTAACGCTGTTCTTGATTATGCCGTTTTCTACATAATCTATAAGCTCGTTTGCCGCCATAAGTGCGCAGTTCTCCTCAGATTCGGGAGTGGAAGCACCAAGGTGAGGTATGCAAACTATCTTTTCACAGTTGATAGTATCGTTTGTGGGGAAGTCGGTTACATAAGAAGCCACCTTACCGTCAGCAATAGCGGTCTTGAGATCAGCTACGTTTACAAGGTCTGCTCTGGAAAGGTTAACTATTCTTACGCCGTCCTTCATCAAGGAGAAGCTGCGAGCATTGAACATACCCTTTGTATCCTTGGTGGAGGGAACGTGTACGCTTATATAATCGCTCTTTTCAAAAACCTCGTCAAAGCTGTTAGCCTTGATTATGGAACGGGAAAGATGCCATGCGTTATCAACGGTGAGGAAGGGGTCACAACCGATAACCTTCATACCGAGGGAAGCGGCACAGTTAGCAACAAGACCGCCGATAGCACCAAGACCGATAACACCGAGGGTCTTACCCATAAGTTCGGGACCTACAAACTGGCTCTTACCTGCTTCTACTGCCTTTGCAACGTTTTCTTCGTTTGTAAGGCTGTTTGCCCAGTCGATACCGCCTGCGATATTGCGGGAAGCAAGAAGAAGCGCCGCCATAGTAAGTTCTTTAACGCCGTTAGCGTTTGCACCGGGGGTGTTGAAAACAACGATACCCTCTTCTGCACATCTGTCAACGGGGATATTGTTAACGCCTGCGCCTGCACGTGCAATAGCAACAAGGTTCTTACCGAATTCCATATCGTGCATTGCTGCGGAACGTACCATTATTGCATCGGCATCTGCGGCTTCGCAACCGATGTTGTACTTAGCGCTGTCAAACTGCTTAAGACCTGCAGCGCCGATTTTGTTAAGTAAAGCAATATTCTTCATTATATGTGTTTCTCCTCAAAATCTTTCATAAATTCTACAAGCTTTTTAACGCCTTCGATAGGCATTGCGTTGTAGATGGAAGCACGCATACCGCCAACGGAACGGTGACCCTTAAGGTTAACAAAGCCTGCTTTTGCAGCGGCAGAGCAAAATTCCTTATCAAGGTCAGCATCGCCGGTAACGAAGCATACGTTCATAAGAGAACGGAACTCTTTTTCCGCGGTGGGCTTGAAGAGCTTGGAGTTATCAAGATAATCGTAAAGTATAGCTGCCTTCTCACGGTTCATCTTTTCCATAACCTCAAGACCGCCGAGACCGAGGATCCACTCATAAACCAAACCTGCAACGTAGATGGAGTAGCAGGGAGGAGTGTTAAGCATAGAGTCGTTATCTGCCTGAGTCTTATAATCCATATAACCGGGGCACTGAGGAAGCGCGTTTCCGAGCAAATCTTCCCTGATAATAACAACAGTAAGACCTGCGGGTGCCATATTCTTCTGTGCGCCTGCGTAAATAACGCCGTACTTGCTTACGTCAACGGGTACGGAAAGAATACCGGAAGACATATCAGCAACCAAGGGGATATCGCCCGTGTCGGGCACGTAATTGTATACAGTACCGTAAATGGTATTGTTGTAGCAAATGTGAACATAGTCTGCATCGGGAGAGAAATCTTCCTTACCAACTACGGGAACATAAGAGAAGGTCTTATCCTTGCTGGTAGCAACGATGTTAACAGTGCCGTATCTTTCAGCTTCCTTTGCTGCTTTGCCGGAGAACTGACCGGATACGATATAGTCTGCCTTACCGGTTTTCATAAGGTTGAGGGGAACAGCGGAAAACTGAAGGGTTGCGCCGCCCTGAAGGAAAAGAACCTTATAATTATCGGGAATATTCATCAGCTTTCTGAGTGAAGCTTCGGCATCCTTTATTATCTTATCGTATACAGGTGAACGGTGGCTCATCTCCATAACGGACATACCGCTGCCCTGATAGTCCAGCATTTCCTCTGCCGCCTTGTTAAGCACAGCTTCAGGCAACATGGAAGGACCTGCCGAGAAATTATAAATTCTGCTCATATCTATTCCTCTTTTCATAGTTTTTGTTGAATACATATTACTACATTTTACCTTGATAGTCAATAGCAATATGTTCAAAAATTGTGTTGACATAAATGAAAAAAATTGTTATAATTAGATGGTTAACAGGGTTATTGTATAATTTCCCGTATTATGCCGTTTTTTTCTTAAATTCGGGCAAGGATCCTAAAACAAAAAGGGGTTGAAAGCTGTTGGAAAAGCTTGCTGTTTTCATAAAAAGCAAAAGGCGAAGACTTGTGCTGTTTTTGGCTGACTTAATTTGCGTCGGCTTAGGCTTTGCTTTTTCCTGGGCTCTTATAATCGGAGAAAGACTTACTACGGAATTTGTTGTCTTTACTGCCGAAAATGCGGCAGTTATAATGATGTTGCTTGCGTTTACGGGAGCTTATTCCCGCATTTGGCGTTATGCACAGATGAAGTATTATTTCCCTATCGTTTTTTCTGTTGCTCTTTCGGCGGCAGCGTGCTTTTCCGTAAATAAGCTTAGCGGCTTTCCAAACGCCACACAGCACATAGTTTCCAATACAGAGGGACAAGAACGGCTTATGTATGTTTTTATTATATTTGCCGTTATAACCTCTACCGCCTGCATCGTGGGTATACGTATGGTCTACCGCACACTTTACGAATTCAAAAAAGGCATACACACCCATCACGAAAAAACAGAAACCCGACGTACGCTTATAGTAGGTGCAGGGCAGGCATGCTGGTTGCTTTTGTCTGAGATACAAAACACCGAGTGTGAATATACCGTAGTCGGCGTATTGGACGACGACGCCGATAAAGTGGGCAGAAACATTCAAGGGGTCAACGTATACGGTCCCATCGAAAAGGTAGCTCGTGTTGCGGAAAGCACGGGTGCGCAGGTTATTATCATAGCCATCCCCTCTGCAGACAGAGACACAAAGAAACGCATTGTAAGGCTATGTAACGAAACCGGACTGGAAGTTAAGATAATTCCCGAAATTTACAATATAGTTGACAACAACAAGCTTATAAGTCAAATGCGCAAAATAAACGCAGAGGACCTTTTGGGCAGAGAGCCTGTGTCATTGGATGTTAAGGAAAGCGCAGAGCTTATAGGACACAAGACCGTAATGGTTACGGGCGGCGGCGGCAGTATAGGCAGTGAGCTTTGCCGTCAGATAATGGCGTACGATCCTGAGAGGTTGCTTATTGTTGATATCAGTGAGAACAACGCATACGATATTCAGCAGGAGATATACACAAACTACGGGACCGAAGCGCCCATAACGGTACACATTTCCTCTGTGCGTGACTTTAACAAGATGGAGGTTTTGTTTGACAGATACCGTCCTGCACTTGTTTTCCACGCGGCGGCGCACAAGCACGTTCCGCTTATGGAAAATGACCCTGAGGAAGCGCTGAAGAACAACATTGCGGGTACTTATAACGTGGCTTATCTTGCAGATAAATACGGTGTAGACCGCTTTTTACTTATCTCCAGCGACAAGGCCGTAAACCCCACAAACGTAATGGGCGCAACCAAGCGTTTTTGCGAGATGCTTATACAGCACTTTAACAGAACGTCGGCACATACCGAGTACTGCGCTGTTCGCTTTGGTAATGTTTTGGGCTCTAACGGCTCGGTTATCCCCCTGTTTAACAAGCTTATAGAGCAAAAGAAGGATCTGCCCGTTACACACCCCGAGATTACACGTTTCTTTATGACTATACCCGAGGCGGTTTCTTTGGTGCTTAGGGCAGGCGCTATGGCAAAGGGCGGCGAGATATTTGTATTGGATATGGGCACGCCTGTAAAAATTGACGACTTGGCACGAAATCTTATAAGACTGCACGGCTATGTGCCCGACAAGGACATAAAGATCAAGTATGTTGGTCTGCGCCCCGGCGAAAAGCTTTATGAGGAGTTGCTTATGGGCGATAACCTTGAAAGTACAAAGCACGGCAAAATCTTTATAGAGGAAAGCGGCAATATTGACAGTGAGAAGCTTATGAAGTGTTACGATAAGATGTGTATGTACGCAGGCAATAACGACCGTGACGGTGCGGTAACCGCTTTGGCCGAGGCTGTACCCACCTTTAAAAGAGCGCAGGTGCAAGCAAAATAAGGGGAGATTGATCTATGAATTTCAGCTTGGAAAAAATTATAAAGCTGCTTAGAAAAAACTTTTTGATAATAATGGCTGTTGCCCTTTTGTTTTCCGCTTTTATGTACTACTACAAAAAGAACAACACCGTGCCCGTTTATACTGCTTATACGGAGCTTTACGTTAACACGGTTTACAAGGAGGACGGCTCTCCATCCTCCAATATCAACGCAGAGAGAAACTATGTTTCTACCTACATAGAGCTGTTGAAGACCGTTAAGTTCAGCAACCATGTTTATAACAATTTAAGCGAGGCTGACAAAAAGCTTACATCCCCTAACGGTATATACGGTGCTTTGGCAATAGGACAAAAAAACGAAACGGAAATTATCTTTGTGAGGGTCTACAGCACTAACCGTAACCTTGCATATAACATCGCTTACGCCATAGAGTCCTGCACGGCGGAATACCTTAGCAGTGAATTTAAGGTGCAGGGCGTAGAGGTAGTTGACTACACCAGAATAACCGGAGTAAGTACCGTTTCCTACAAGCGCAGCGTTTTAATAGGCTTTGCTTTGGGTGCGCTGTTTGCGTTCTTTGTTGTGTTTGTAAAGGATTTGTACGACTACCGATTGAGGAATTCCTCCGAGATAAAAGAACGTTACAATTTACCCATTTTGGGTACTGTCCCCACCTTTGACAGCAAAGCTACTGCAGGCAAAAGCAATTATAAATATTACAGTAAGTACAGCAAGTACAAGAGAAACAGGGAGAAATAGGAGGAAAAAGCTATGTTTTTTAAGAACAAAGAACCCGCTTATATGCAAAAATATTCCTCCTACAACAAGGATAACGAAACCGCACTTATGTTTTCCGTTAAGGAAGCATATAAGGCTATAAGGACAAACATTGCCCTTTCCGTTATGAAGGAAGGTTGCAGACGCTTGGTATTTACAAGCGCTATCCCCTCTGAGGGTAAAAGCACTACCGCACTTAACGTAGCCGTTTCCTTTTCCAGAGCGTATTCCAGAGTGTTGCTTATAGACTGCGACCTTAGAAAACCCCGTATGCACAAGGCGCTTGGGCTTAGCAATAACGTGGGGGTATCCAATGTTCTGAGCGGGCTTGCCAATCTTGACGATGCCATACAAAAGTCCCGTTTTGAGAATTTGGATGTTCTTTCTTCGGGGCTTATTGCACCCAACCCTTCGGAAATGCTGGCAAGCGAGCGTATGCAAAAAATGCTTGATACCTTATCCGAAAGATATGAGTACATCATAATAGACACACCGCCCATAAACGTTGTTGCCGATGCCCTGCCCCTTATAAAGATTTCAGACGGTATGGTGCTGGTAACAAGGCAAAACTATTCTTCACACGGAGAGCTGGAGGCGGCGCTTTCCAAGCTTCAGTTTATAAACGCAAAAATACTCGGCGTTGTAGTGAACTGCTCCGGTGAAAACGTTACCCGCAAGTACAAGAGTATGGGCAAGTATATGGATAAGATAAATACGGAGCCGGAGCCGCTAGGCAAAAAAGCGGAAAAGAAGGTTGAGTAATGGTTGATTTCCATACCCACATACTTCCGAATTTCGATGACGGCGCAGAAGACGTAAAAGCTTCTGTTAAAATGCTGAGCGCTCTGAAGGCGGCAGGCTTTGACAGAGTGGTTTTAAGCTCCCACTATTATTCCAACGCCTGCGCTGCCGAAGATTTTGTCAAGGGCAGGCAGTATGCTTTTGACAAGCTGAAGGCGGCTGTTGCAAATGAGGATGTACCTAAGCTTCATTTAGGGGCAGAGGTGTATTTAACATCCCTTATTTTCAACAACGAGGACCTTATACCCCTTACTGTAGACGGCAGCGGAGTTATGCTTACCGAGCTGCCCTATGATAAAAAGTTTTCCGCAACAACGAGGGAAAACATAGAAAAGCTTGTTTATAACCACGGGCTTACGGTAGTACTTGCCCACATAGAAAGGTATCCCTTTTTGCTTGACAAGGGTCTTCTTGGGGAGCTTTATTCTATGGGTTGCCGGGCACAGGTAAACATAGAGGCTTTTTGCGGCAGACACAGACGAAAACTTAAAAAATTAGCGGATAAAGGTTTTTTGTTTGCTTTTGGCACGGATGCCCACAGTATGGATGATCTTGACTGCATAAACGATTATCTTGAGGCGGCGGAAAAAGCCGTAGGCAAGGATTATTTGAATAGCGCATTTGCTTATACTAAGGAGAAACTGATACGATGCTGAAGTTTGAAAACGTACGTTACACCGCACCGGACGGTGAAACAGACATAATAAAAGACCTGTCCTTAGAGGTAAAGGACGGCGAAATACTTGTTATAACAGGACCTAACGGCGGCGGGAAAAGCACACTTGCCCGACTTGCAATGGGTATAATAAAGCCTACGGAAGGCAAAATAACACTTGACGGTGTTGATATAAGCGATCTGGATATAACCGAAAGGGCAAAGCTGGGACTCGGCTATGCATTCCAAGCACCGCCCAGATTTAAGGGCCTTACCGTTAAGCGCTTGCTTTCCTTAGCGGCAGGCGGCGATATCAGCGATAACGAATGTTGTAAGTATTTATCACGAGTTGGTCTTTGTGCCGCAGATTATTTGGACAGGGCATTGGATGCAACCCTTTCCGGTGGCGAGCTTAAGCGCATAGAGGTTGCTTCCCTGTTGATACGTAACCTTAAGGTAGCTATTTATGACGAGCCTGAGGCAGGTATTGATATTTGGTCCTTTAATATGTTGGTTAACGCTTTCAGCACATTGGGCAAGGAGAGAAGCGGCTCTTTGATGATAATTTCCCATCAGGAGCGTGTTATGCAGACCGCAGACCGTATTGCAATTATTGCGGAGGGCAAACTTAAGGATATAGGTGCAAAAGATGAAATTATGCCCAAGCTTACGGAAATCTTTTGCAGGGAATGTATAAAGACAAGAAATTAAAATTTTATCGGAGCGATATATGATTAACAAAGAGCTTTTAGGCAGTGATATGCGTATACTTGATATGATTGCATCTATGCCCGAAATACCCAAGGGGGTGGCGGTTAATGTGCGCAAAAACGGCGAAAAGGCCCTGCGCAGCATTACCGAAAACGTTGATATCCGCACGAAGGAAGACGGCAAAGGTATAGATATAATCATCAAGCCCAATACCAAAGGTGAAAAGGTTTACATACCGGTAATCCTTACTGAAAGCGGGCTTAAAGAAACCGTTGCCAACGACTTTATTGTAGGTAACGGTGCGGAGGTGGAAATTGTTGCAGGTTGCGGTATATGTAATAGCGGCAGCTGCGGCGAAAGCAGTCACAGCGGCGTGCACACCTTTAAAATAGGCGACAATTGCAAGGTTAAGTATGTGGAAAAGCATTACGGCGAAGGCAACGGTCAAGCCGTTATGAATCCTTCAACCGTTATAATGCTTGGCAAAAATTCCGTATTTGATATGGAGTCTTCCCAGATAAGAGGGATAAACTCTACTGTCCGTAATACCGTTGCGTATTTAGCCGAGGAAGCACGTATGAACGTTTCCGAAAGACTTGTTACCCACGGTGAACAGGTGGCAAAGTCAGATATGGAAGTGTTCCTTAACGGCAAGGGCAGCAGTTTGCAGATAGTTTCACGCTCGGTTGCGCAGGACAAGTCCTCCCAAATGTTTCATCCCAAGGCTGTGGGCAACACTGCCTGCAACGCACACATCCAATGCGATGCCATTATTATGGACGAAGCCGCTGTGGGCAGTATTCCCGAAATACAGGCAAACAGCGCAGAAGCCTCCATTATCCACGAGGCGGCTATCGGCAGAATTAATAACGAACAGCTTTTGAAGCTTCAAAGCCTTGGTCTTACGGCTGAAGAAGCTGAGGCAGTGATAATTGAAGGCTTTTTAAGCTAAAGTAAGGAGTATTACTATGATTGCAAAATTTGAAGTTAAGGGTATGCACTGCGCCTCCTGCTCTGCAATAGTGGAAAAGACGATGAACGAGCTTGAAGGGGTTAAGTCTGCCTCTGTCTCTTTGCTTTTAAACACAGCAGAGGTGGAGTATGACGAAGCCGTGATAAGCCCCAAACAAATAGCCAAAGCAGTTAAAGCTGCAGGCTTCCCCACCTCCGTAAAAAAAAAGTAGCTGACAGTCAACCTCAAACGGATAGGGGCGGACTGCGCATTGCGCTGTCCCTTGTGTTCCTTATCCCTCTTTGGTATGTAGCTATGGCACATCATATGAAGTTCCCCCTGCCCCATTTTGCTAAAGAGCATTTTGTAAACGGGCTTTTGCAGGGGGGCTTTTTGTTGCCTATTTTAGCCCTTTGCTACCGTATGCCCGTAAACGGCTGGCGTGCGCTTATAAGGCGGAGACCGGATATGGACAGCTTGGTAGCTACGGGGGTCACCGCCTCACTTATATACAGTATCGTAAGCCTTGTGCGCGGCGAAGGCGCTTATTACTTCGAGGCGGCGGGTATGATACTGTGTCTTATATCTCTTGGCAAGCACATAGAGGCAAAAGCTAAGCGCCGCACGGCATCGGCGCTTGAAAAGATAATAAGCCTTGCGGTGCCTGAAGCCACGGTCATACGTGACGGGGCAGAACTGCGCATCCCCACAGAGGAGATACAGCTTAAAGACCTTGTGGTAGTTACAGAAGGCGAGCGTTGTGCTGTAGACGGCATTGTCACAGAAGGGGGCGCTACCTTCGATGAAAGCGCAGTAACAGGTGAAAGTCTCCCTGCCGATAAGCTTGAAGGCGACAGCGTTATAAGCGGCAGTGTAAATATGACGGGCAGAGTTACCGTGCGTGCTATGCGTGTAGGCGAAGATACCACGGTGAACCGCATTATAAAACTGATGGAGCACGCCGCCGCCGCAAAAGCGCCCATAGCACGGATCGCCGACAAAGTCAGCAGTATATTCGTTCCTGCCGTTATGGCACTGGCGGTACTTACAGCCGTGATATGGCTTATTCTCGGTGACGGTGCAAACGCTTTTGCACACGGAGTTTCTGTTTTGGTCATCTCCTGTCCCTGTGCCTTGGGGCTTGCCACACCCTCGGCTATAACCGTAGGGCTTGGCAACGGTGCGGAAAAGGGCATTTTATTTAAGGACGCCGCCGCCCTTGAATGTGCGGGCAAGGTAGAGCTGTTGGCCCTTGACAAAACGGGAACCTTAACAAAAGGCAGCCCCGTAGTAACGGATACCGTTGGTGATATAAAAGAGATAGCATTAGCGGTAGAAAGCCTTAGCCCCCACCCTGTTGCAAAGGCGGTATGCAAGGCGTATTCCGCAGAAAAGAAGCTTAGCGCAACGGATTTTAAAAGCTATGCGGGCAAAGGGATTTCCGCAACAGTAGAAGGTAACAGGGTTTTTGCAGGTAACCGTCGCTTTATGGCAGAGCAAGGCATTGAGCTTGGCATATATGAAAAAGATGCAGAGGCGTTGGAAAATCAGGGCAAGACCCTGCTTATATTCGGCAGTAACGGCGTGTGTCTTGGGCTTGCGGCAGTAGCGGATACCTTGCGTGAGGATGCGGTAAGCACTGTGGAAAAGCTAAAGGCTTGGGGCATAAAGCCGGTTATGCTTACGGGGGACAACCAAAACGCCGCCGCATATATAGCAGAGGCGGTAAAAATTGAGGAGTACAGCGGCAATCTGCTTCCCCAGGACAAAGCTTCTTATATAGAAAAATGTGTGCGTGAGGACAAAATTGTCGCCATGGTAGGCGACGGAGTTAATGACGCCCCTGCCCTTGCCACCGCTCCTTTGGGGATATCTGTTATGGGCAGCAGCGATATTGCCGCAGATGCCTCTGACGTGGTGCTTATGGAAACGGGTATAAGCCGTGTGGCGGAAACCGTGCGGATAGGCAAAAAGACCCTTAGGGTTATAAAGCAAAACCTGTTTTGGGCGCTTATCTACAATGTTATTCTTATCCCCGTAGCGGCAGGTGCCTTTACAAGTTTGGGAATTGTGATAACACCTTCTGTATCTGCCGCCGCTATGAGCCTAAGCTCCCTTACCGTGGTAGGTAACGCACTCAGGCTTAAACTTATACTGAAAGATTAAATTGAGGTAATTGTGGAAAACAAAAGAAATTACGGCATAGATTTACTTAAAGCTTTATCTATGTTTGGTGTTGTTGGTATGCACATTACAAACATAGGCGGTGCTTGGACGGATGCTGCTTATTTGTCTGCCTCCTCACTTGTTTTGCGCTATTTCTGCTTTTTCTTTTATTGGTCGGTAGATGTCTTTGCGATGATTACCGGTTATTTATTCATAAGCAAAAAAAGTGTAAGATACGCCGGTCTTGTTAACCTGCTGTTTACCGTAATATTCTGGTGCTTGACTGTTACAGGCGTGGCGTATTTTTTTGCCCCCCAATATTTAAAAGGCATTTCGTTAACAAAATGCCTTTCTCCCTTTGGCTCTGATACCTTTTGGTATTTCAGATGCTATATAATTTTATTTATATTTATACCTTTCTTGAATAAGATGGCTTTGGCTATAAATCAAAAACAATATCGTTTCTTACTGTGTGCCCTTTTTGTAACTCTATCTTGCCTTACATTAGTTGCACGCAGAGACCTTTTTTCTGTTTCCAACGGTTACAGTTCGTTATGGCTTATCGTTTGCTATTTATCAGGAGCGTATATAAAGCTTTACACAAAAACAGATAGAAAAAAGCGTTTGATTTACTTATTTGTACCGTTCTTTAATACTGCAATGGTAATTCTGCTTTTTGTTTTAACAACAAAGCTTTTTGGGGCTCCGGTGGGAAGCAATATGCTTATTGCGTACACTTCACCCCTAACCGTTGTAAATGCAATTTCGCTTGTTATATTCTTTTCACAGCTTGATTTTACAAAAGCTTTTTGGGCAAAGCTTATTACATCTGCCAGTAAATCTTCGTTTTCTGTATACATAGCACACGGCCATCAAATCTTTTACATTGGAGTTTTGGGCGGAGCGTTTGTAACCCTTACCCATTACAATCCTGCTGTTGCTTTTGGAATTTGGTTTTTTACTGCATCGGCAATTTACCTTACCTTTTGGTTGATTGACATATTGCGGTTACAGTTATTTAAGATCCTTAAATTAGATTTATTAAGCAAAAAATTAGGAAGTGTTATTGACAGGTATACGGGATTTAATTAAATTAAGGAGGCGACAAAATCGCCTCCTTAATTTTATTTCTTTGTTTTTTTGCCTATCTTAAGTATAAACAAAAGCAGTAAGGCAAAATATGCCACTATAACTGCAAGGGTGAGGAACACGTTAGTCATTGCAAGGCTTACAAGCAGCAACACCGGTGCACCGAACACTATACCGAAGGAGCTGCCAAGCACCAAATTGTTTGCGGCAGGTGTCTTAAGCTCGGGGTCGATTTCTCTGAGCAAAAGCACTCCGGAGCTTATTGTACCCGTAAGCATACCGTACATAGACACAAAGCCCTCGTAAACGTAGTCGGGGTACAGCTTTTTGCACATAAAGCGGAGGTAGGCAAAGGTAGCCGCCGCACCAAGCACTGCCATCAGAATCCGGTG
>SVRF01000062.1 GCA_015064945.1 Oscillospiraceae bacterium
CTATGGTTGTTATTTCTCTTTTCTTCTAACATTTTCATCACCCGCATCCATTATACCACATTTACGCAAAAAAGCCCAGTATAAACTGGACTTTTTCGACAGTCTGAAGCTGATGACAAGTTTGTCATCAGCTTGAGACCTCGGTGAACTACCGAGGTCTTTTTCTTGTCGGGATCCCCAAGAAGACTAACGACTTTTTGGGGTAATTTGAGTGATTGGCGCATATCCCATAGCAGACGTGCACTGCGGTGGCGCAAGTCGGCGCTCCTATAAGGGCCGAATGTGAGCGAGCGAGTGATTTTTTTAAGGAAATATCTTTTATTTTTATATTTATTGTGTTATAATAATATACTAAGAATTTTTCGGCAGAAGGAGGCGGCACAATGGACGGTTTTCAGTTGGTATCAAAATTCAAGCCCACAGGCGACCAGCCCGAGGCGATAGCAAAGCTTACCGCAGGGCTTTTGGGCGGTATGAAGGAGCAGGTGCTTCTTGGTGTAACAGGCTCCGGTAAGACCTTTACAATGGCAAATATCATCGCTAACGTAAACAGACCTACCCTTGTGCTTGCCCATAACAAGACCCTTGCCGCACAGCTTTGCTCTGAATTTCGGGAGTTCTTCCCGAACAACGCGGTAGAATACTTTGTTTCCTATTACGATTACTATCAACCCGAGGCGTACGTGCCCGGCAAGGATGTTTATATAGAGAAGGATGCTTCCATCAATGACGAGATAGACAAGCTTCGCCACAGTGCAACGAGTGCGCTTTTCGAGCGCAAGGACGTTATTATAGTTTCCAGCGTTTCCTGCATCTACTCCCTCGGCGACCCTATGGAGTACCGCAAGCAGGTCATATCCCTGCGCCCGGGGATGCAGCTTTCAAGAGAAAAGCTTATAAAGCGACTTGTTGCTCTGCAGTACAGCCGCAGTGACATCGGCTTTGAACGCAACAATTTCCGTGTCCGCGGTGACGTGGTGGAAATTTTCCCCTCCAATTCGGGTGCGGAAGCGGTACGTGTTGAGTTTTTCGGCGACGAGGTGGACAGGCTTTCCACGGTGGACACCGTAACGGGCGAGCTACACGCACGTCTTAACCACGCGGCGATTTATCCCTCCTCCCATTACGTTACCGATGAGGAGCTGCGCAAAAAGGCACTTACCGAAATATATGACGAGATGCTTGAAAGAGTAGAGTATTTCGAAGCCGAGGGCAAGCTTATAGAGGCGCAGCGCATAAAAGAGCGCACCCTGTTCGATATGGAGCAGATAAGGGAGATAGGCTATTGCAGCGGCGTGGAAAACTACAGCCGCGTGCTTTCGGGCAGAGAGCCGGGCAGTACCCCCTACACTCTGCTTGACTACCTGCCGCCTGACTTTTTGCTGTTTATTGATGAAAGCCACGTTACCGTGCCACAGGTACGGGGAATGAGCGGTGGCGACACTGCCCGCAAAAAGAACCTTATAGATTACGGCTTCCGTCTGCCTTCCGCCTACGATAACCGCCCCTTGCGCTTTGAGGAGTTTCTTGCGAAGAAGGGCCCTACGGTTTACGTAAGTGCTACTCCTGCAGAGTTCGAGAAGGAGCGGGCAGAACAGACCGCAGAGCAGATCATACGTCCCACAGGGCTTCTTGACCCTCTTGTGGAGGTGCGTCCCGTAACAGGTCAGATAGACGACCTGCTTGGGGAGATACGCCATTGTATAGAACGCAACGAGCGTGTTTTGGTAACCACCCTTACCAAAAAGATGGCGGAGGACCTGTCGGAATATTTCCTCAATAACGGTATAAAAACAAGGTATTTACATTACGATATAGAAACAATAGAGCGTATAGAACTGTTAAGACAGTTAAGAGCGGGAGAGTACGATGTGCTTGTGGGCATAAACCTGCTTAGAGAAGGACTTGACCTGCCCGAGGTTGCACTTATAGGCATCCTGGATGCAGATAAGGAAGGCTTTTTGCGGTCAGAGATGAGCCTTATACAGACCATAGGCCGTGCCGCCCGTAACGCCAACGGCAGGGTAATAATGTATGCGGACAAGATAACAGGCTCTATGCAAAGGGCGATGGACGAAACTAACCGCCGCCGCCGCAAACAGCAGGCGTATAACGAAGAACACGGCATAACTCCCAAGACCATAGTTAAGGAGATCGCCGCGCCCATAGAGATAACCGTAAAGGGCAGCGGTGCAGACGGCAGGATGACCAAGGCGGATAAGAAGCAGCTTATAGAAAAGTTGCAGGCAGAAATGAAGCGTGCCGCAAAGAATTTGGATTTCGAAACCGCCGCCGCCCTGCGTGACAAAATACGCTCGCTTATGGCGTAGAAAGGTGCTTTTATGAACAAAGAGATTACAGTTAGGGGCGCAAGGGAAAACAACCTTAAAAATGTGGATGTTTCCTTCCCCCGTGATAAATTGGTAGTGTTTACGGGCCTTTCGGGCAGCGGCAAATCCTCCTTGGCGTTTGACACCGTGTACGCCGAGGGACACCGCCGTTTTGTAGAGTCACTGTCCTCCTATGCCCGTATGTTTTTGGGTCAGCTGGACAAGCCTGATGTGGACGGCATAGACGGGCTTTCTCCCGCCATATCCATCGACCAGAAGACCACCTCCAAAAATCCGCGTTCCACCGTGGGCACGGTTACGGAGATATACGACTACATCCGTCTTTTGTACGCCCGTGTGGGCGTGCCCCATTGTCCTATCTGCGGCGAGGAGATAGCAAGACAGACCGTAGACGAGATAGTGGACAGGATATGCGAGCTGGAGGAGGGCACCCGTTTTCTTGTGCTTGCGCCTGTTGTACGGGGCAAAAAGGGTCAGCACGACAAGCTGCTTGACGGCGCTTCACGAAGCGGCTACGTCCGTGTCCGCATAGACGGGTCCATGTACGAGTTTACGGACAGACCAGAGCTTGACAAAAACAAAAAGCACAATATAGACATAGTTGTTGACCGCCTTATAATGAGGGGTGACATTAAAAGCAGGCTTACCGACAGCGTAGAGACTGCCGCAAAGCTGGCAGAGGGCATTGTTTCCGTATTGCCCCTTAACGCCGACGGCAGTGAGGGTGAGGAGCTTACCTTCTCCCAAAACTACGCCTGCAAGACCCACGGCATAAGCCTTGGGGAGCTTAGTCCCCGTATGTTTTCCTTTAACAACCCCTACGGCGCTTGCGAAAAATGCGGCGGTCTTGGGGAAAGCTTTGTGCTTTCTCCGTCAAAACTTATACCCGACAAAAGCCGCTCCCTTTATACGGGCGCTGTTGTCTGCAACGGCTTTAAGTCCATACACGCAGGTAGCTATTACGGCGATATTTATAACCGACTTGGCAAATACCACGGCTTTGACATCCATACTCCTATAGAGGAGTACAGCGAAGAAGCCTTTAATATCCTGATGTACGGCAATATGGGCGGCAGTAAGGCACGCCGCCGCGATGTGTACGAGCCGAAGTTTGAAGGCATTATAAATATGATAGACCGTCGCTACAAACAGCTTGGAAACGATTTTTCCATGCGAGAGTACTACGAGGAGTTTATGGAGAACGTTCCCTGCAGCGAGTGCGGCGGTAAACGCCTTAAGGCAGAGGCCCTTGCAGTTACCGTGGGCGGCCTTAATATTGCGGAGCTTTGCGAGCTTTCCGTGGATAAGGCGGCGGCGTTTTTTAAAGACCTTAAGCTTTCCGGCAAGGATGCGGTTATCGCCAAGGAAATACTGAAGGAGATAAACTCACGTCTTGCTTTCCTGAGCAACGTGGGCTTGGATTATCTGACCCTGTCCCGCAAGTCCGGCGGGCTTTCGGGGGGCGAGGCACAGCGCATACGCCTTGCTACCCAGATAGGCGCATCTCTTATGGGCGTGCTTTATATACTGGACGAGCCCAGCATAGGTCTGCATCAAAGAGACAACATTAAGCTTATAGAGACCCTTAAGCACCTGCGTGATATAGGCAACACAGTTATAGTGGTAGAGCATGACGAGGAAACAATGCTTGCAGCCGACTATATTGTGGATATCGGTCCCGGTGCAGGCGTCCACGGCGGGCAGGTGGTGTTTACGGGCACCCCTGAGGAGCTTCTTAAATGTAAGGACTCCATAACAGGCAAATATCTTTCCGGCGCCCTTAAGGTGCATCTGCCCGAAAAGCGCAGAGAGGGCAACGGTAATTTTCTTACCGTTGTGGGAGCAGCGGAGAACAACCTAAAAAATATAGACGTAAGCTTCCCTTTGGGCTGTCTGATATGCGTCACGGGCGTTTCCGGCAGCGGCAAGTCCTCCCTTATAAACTCCGTGCTGTATAACAGCATTGCCAAAACGCTGGGCAGGTATACCCTTACCCCGGGTAAACACCTGCGCATCGACGGTATAGAGCATATCGACAAGGTTATTGCCATTGACCAAAGCCCCATCGGACGCACTCCTCGCTCCAACCCCGCAACCTATACGGGTATCTTCTCCGATATCCGCAGTATCTTTGCTTCCACCCCAGAAGCAAAGGCGAGGGGCTATGCGGACGGCAGGTTTTCCTTTAACGTAAAGGGCGGCAGGTGCGAAGCCTGCCAGGGCGACGGCACTTTGAAGATAGAGATGCATTTCCTGCCCGACGTTTACGTTAAATGTGACGTGTGCAAGGGCAAGCGCTATAACAGGGAGACCTTGGAGATCAAATATAAGGGCAAGACCATAAGCGACGTGCTGGATATGACCGTTGACGAAGGATGCGAGTTCTTTGACGCCTACCCCTCCTTAAAGCGCAAGTTGGGCGTAATGCGTGACGTGGGCCTTGGCTACGTAAAGATAGGTCAAAGCTCCACTACCCTTTCGGGTGGCGAGGCACAGCGTGTTAAGCTTGCTACCGAACTGTCACGCCGCAGTACGGGCAAGACCCTTTATATACTTGACGAGCCCACCACGGGTCTGCACACCGATGATGTTAACCGTCTTGTGTCCATCCTTGACCGTTTGGTGCAGGCGGGCAATACCGTTGTGGTAATAGAGCATAACCTTGACCTTATTAAGACAGCCGACTATATTATAGATATGGGACCAGAGGGCGGCGACGGCGGCGGTACCGTTGTGGTGCAGGGAACGCCGGAGCAGGTGGCACAGTGCAAGCAATCCTACACGGGTCAATATCTAAAACCGTTACTGAAAGGAAGATAAGCTATGAACACAGATAGAATAAAGCATATTCTGGCGGCAGTGGAAAAACCCGGTAGATATACCGGCGGAGAATACGGCGAGCTTATTAAGGACAAAAACGCCGTAGACGTGCGTATGGCGTTTTGTTTTCCCGATACCTACGAGATAGGTATGTCCAACCTGGGCGTTAAAATCCTTAGGGAGTGTCTTAACGCCAAGCCTTGGTTGTGGTGTGAGCGTTGCTATGCACCTTGGGATGATATGGAAAAGGCTATGCGTGCCGAGGGTATCCCCCTTTACGCCCTTGAAAGCGGCGACGACATAAAGGATTTTGATATCGTTGCCTTCACTCTTCAATACGAGCTTTGCTATACCAACACCGTAAATATGTTGCAGTTGGCAGGCATTCCTATCTATGCCGCCGACCGTGACGACAGTCATCCCCTTATAATCGCAGGTGGTGCCTGCGCCTATAACCCCGAGCCTATGGCAGACTTTATTGACGTGTTTTCCATAGGAGAGGGCGAGTATGCCCTTGTAGAGCTGGCAGAGCTTTACCGTGAATACAAAAAGGCAGGCAAAAGCAGAAAAGAGTTTCTCCGTGCCGCCGCAAAAATAAAGGGTATGTACGTGCCGTCCCTTTACGAGGTAAGCTACGGCGAGGACGGGAAGATAGCAAGTTTTGCCCCTAAGTACGAGGATGTGCCTGCCGTGGTGGAAAAGACCTTCCTTACCGATTTGGACGAAGCGCCTTTCCCCACATTCCACGAGATGCCCTACATAGATACCGTCCACGACCGTATGGTGCTGGAGGTGTTCAGAGGCTGTATCAGAGGCTGTCGCTTCTGTCAGGCAGGTATGGTGTGCCGCCCCGTCCGTGAAAAAAGCCCCGAGGTGCTGGACAGACAAGCCAAGGAGCTTTACAAAAGCACAGGCTATAACGAAATTTCTATGTGCTCTCTCAGCATAAGCGACTACAGCCGTCTTACCGAACTGCTTGAAAAGCTGCTTTCCTGGACGGAGAAGGACCGCATAAACCTTTCCCTGCCTTCCATGCGTATAGACAGCTTCTACGGCGAGCTTATGGAAAAAGCTATGAACGTGCGCCAAAGCGGTCTTACCTTTGCGCCCGAAGCCGGCACCCAAAGGCTTAGGGACGTTATAAACAAGAATATAAGCGAGGACGAGATAATGGCAGGCTGTGCCGCCGCCTTTGACCGCGGCAGGACTGCTCTTAAGCTGTATTTTATGAACGGCTTGCCTACCGAGACCGATGACGACATCAGAGGTATCGCCACCCTTGCACAGCGTATAGTAGACCTTTACTACTCCAAAAAGCGTGTCAAGGGCAAAGGTGTTACCGTAACGGTAAGCGTCTCCTGCTTTGTACCCAAGCCCTTTACCCCCTTCCAGTGGATGGCGCAGGACAGAATAGACGAGCTAAAGCGCAAACAGCTTTTGCTTAAGGAATGCATCACTACCCGTAAGATAGTTTACAACTATCACGACAGTCAGGTAAGCTTTCTTGAGGCTGTGTTTGCCCGCGGCGACCGCAGGCTTTCCGCCGCCATAGCCGAGGCGGTGCGTATAGGTCAGCGCTTTGACAGCTGGGACGAGTTCTTCAGCTTTGATAACTGGATGCAGGTGTTTGACACCGTAGGCATCGACCCCGAATTCTACGCAAACCGTCAGTTTGCCTTTGATGAGCGCTTGCCCTGGGATCACATCGACTGCGGCGTAAGCAAGGAGTTTTTGATAAGAGAAGCAAAGAACGCTATTGCTGAAGCCACCACCCCCGACTGCCGCACACGCTGTTCAGCCTGCGGTATGCAAAACAAGGGCTGTACCCTATGTAAAGGAGGTAAGGAGTAATGCAAGCCGTACAAAAATATACTTTACGCATATTCTGGCAGAAAAAGGGCAACGCAAAATACACCTCTCATCTGGATACACAGCGCACCGTTACCCGCGCGCTGGTAAGAAGCGGTCTGCCCCTTTACTATTCACAAGGCTACAACCCCCACTTAAGGCTGGTATTTGCCCTGCCCGT
>SVRF01000063.1 GCA_015064945.1 Oscillospiraceae bacterium
CTTGATGACGACATGCTCGGTGCAAAGGTAAACGTTTACTTCACAGCTGACACAATTGAGAACAGCGGCCGTCTTAACTACAAGAACATCGAAGTTATCGGTAACGTTCTTGTTCACAGCGACACAGTAGCATACACTGTTCCGGCAATCGCAACAAAGGTTATGCCTGACGGCGAGAGCACAAGCAACAGCACAATCCGTCCGTACATCAGCTTCACAGTTGATGGTGTTGAGAAGCAGATCGTTGCTTCCAAGGATGTAGCAAAGGTAGCAAAAAGCACTGATGCAGCAACTATCGACGCAGTTGGCGCAGAGTTCAACAAGTATGCATACGTTCTTGCTGGTCAGACAGTTGTTGATGATGGCGACTACGAGCATGTTGCAACTACAACTGTGACTGTTCAGAATCAGGAAACTCCCAAGTATGCAGACCTCGACTTCATCTCCGGCATGAACACACCGTCTCTTGAGTACTACCGCTTCGTTTCTGTTGACGGCGGCGAAACATACAGCTATCTCTTCAAGACTGTTGATAGCCGCAGCTCCGGCTACGGTGCTGTAACATCTTACAGCGAAGCACGCGGAACAATCAAGGTTACAAATACAGCTCAGGCTTTCGACCTTGACGAAGTTGTTCTCGTTGACGAAGTTGCAGTTGATGATTATGTAGTATACTACCGTGCAAACGGCAAAGTATACATTGAGAAGGTTGACGCTCTTACAGCAGCTGTTGATGATTTCACAGATGACAACGGCGTTATCCTCGGCGGCAATGCATACTATGCATGGACCGGTGCTGACATCATTGATTACAGCAGTCAGGAGAACATCTACACAGATTACTACAAGGATGATCCGGGTGCTCTCAATGCAAACACAAAGTACCTCACATTCGGCAACCTTATTATGCAGATCGAATCTGATGATACAGTAGCTGTTGAAGACAGCAACTACGCTGTAATCCTCAACTCCTACTATGATGAGGATGAGCAGATTGCTCGCGTAAAGCTCGGTTTCGCAGACAACACATATGCTTCTTACAATGTTGGCAAGCTCTATACTCCGAAGTCTTCTGACCTCAGTGATCCTTCCAACAACAAGGCAACTGATTTTGCTGATAACGCAATGTTCGGTCTTGTAGTTCAGTATAAGATCCTTGCAAATGGTACTGTTGACCTTTCTGCTCAGGACTTCCTCCACTACAACGAGACTGGTGTTAACGCAAATCAGGATGCTGTAAAGTATATCACAATTCAGCCGAACGAAGGCAAGATTGTTTCTGATATGAAGTTCCAGAACAAGTACGCTCTTAACGATGCAACTGTTATCTTTGCTCTCTACGGCAACCCGGATAAGGTCAATAATGTTTGTGCAGTCTGTGGCGCAATAGAAGGAAATTGCACTGGTGCAGCACATACCTACAAGAAGGTTGCAGCCGGCACATCCGTTGCTCACAAGGCTTATGTCCTTTCTGACCTCGAAGGCCTCAATGCAGGCATAATCAACGGTCTTACTGTTGCTCCGGGTGCATACTCCAAGGGTTCTGGTGCAGTCTTCGGTTCTTACATTGTAAACACAACTAAGACTCAGAACAACTCCATCGTTGCTGCTGCTATCACAGTTGGTTCCTCACTCCAGATGGCTGGTGCTAACTACGATACAAAGGACAACTATGCATACGTTGTTTCTGCAACTCAGAGATACAACAGAGCTACAGATCTCTACTACGCTGAGATGACTCTCATCAATGACGAAGGCATCTTCACAGCTAAGACTGTAGA
Source organism: Oscillospiraceae bacterium (assembly GCA_015064945.1). Lineage (GTDB taxonomy): Bacteria > Bacillota > Clostridia > Oscillospirales > CAG-382 > SIG636. The sequence continues at coordinate 1,782 of SVRF01000063.1, forward strand.
CGATGTTCAGACTCAGAATTCCGCTTCCTTCCTCGACGAGAGCAACGGAATCGGCAAGCTTGATGCTCTTGCAAACACATTTGTTGTTTACGATGTAGATGCAGAAGGCACAATCATCATGCTTGACACTCAGAACGGCGACAATGTTTCCACTGCAGTTGTTGACTACCTTGATAACGGTTACAACAATGGCGTAGTTGCTGATGGTTTCTATCAGGTAAACATCGTATCCGAGAAGAACGGTATCGTTTCCTTCTACGATGCAAAGGCTGATTACGCTCCGAAGACAGATGCACTTACAGATAGCCTTAAGTTCCACGAAGATGGTTGCACAATCGTTGCAATCGGCGAGGATTCTTACGAAGGCAGCTACCTCACAAAGGTTTCTTCCACAGAGACAAAGATTGAGCTCGCTAAGGTTGGTGCAAACGCTGTTATCCAGATCCACGAGGGTGAGATCGCACGCATCTACTCCTTCGTAAACGGCTTCTTCAAATAAGAATCCACAATAAATAGTTCACTATTTTCCCGCGGGGTTCCACCCCGCGGGTTTTTGTTGTGCATTGACAATGTGTGCATAGAGCGGCATGTTTTGAAATATTGACAAATCTCAGAGGAAAGCGTATAATGTAATCACAGAGAACACGTTCATAAGAGGATGGAATGTATGCAAATCAGATATTCAAAAGATGCACTTAAGTTCCTGAGTAGGTTGGATAAAAAATCAGTTTTAAGAATACGAAAAGCGATAGAAGGATTGACGCTTACACCTCCGGAAGGTGATATTAAACCAATGCAAGGATATTCCGATGAGCGTAAACGGCTTCGGATAGGGCAGTGGCGTGTTATATTTAAATATGGTGCGGAGAATACTGTTGATATATTATTTGTTTTAGCGATTGGGAACCGAGGAGACATATATAAGTGAAAACAAGGAGGTTTTTGTATGTCAAATGTAGCAATGGAAGCAGCACGTCTTATAGATATGCTGCCGGAGAGCGATAAGAATTTTGCATATGAGTTTATAAAAAAGCTTGTAATTGCATGGGATCCGGATTTCACAAAAACAACAGCGGAAGAAGCGGTTGCCATTGAGTCTGCCGAGAAGAGCGGATTTATCGACAGCGCAGAAGTTGATTGGGATAATTTGGATAAGATGTTTTAAAGCTTTTCTCGCGGGGTTCCACCCCGCGGGTTTTTGTTATGTCCAAGTCAACCTGAACATCCCCCATGTCATTCTGAGCGAAGAATCTCCTACCCTTTCCGCGCTGACGCGCGGGAGATCCTTCGGCGTTGCCTCAAGATGACACGGGGGTTTTTATGTGCGGGTTGACAATGTGTGCATAGAGTGATAAGATCTATAATAAAGGTTGATGATTCTTATGCCATTCCGGGAAGCAATCTCCCACACCATTCCACCCACCCCACCGCGTCATCCTGAGGCTCTGCCGAAGGATCTCAAAATAAGCCATAAAAAGAAGAGGACAACGAAATGTATTATGTATATGTATTGACGAATAAGCATGGTAATGTTATGTACATAGGGGTAACAAACAATTTGGCGCGGAGAGTGCACGAGCATAAGAGTAAACATGTTGAAGGATTTACAAAAGTATATAATGTTGATAAATTAGTGTATTATGAGGAATATTCAAACATAAGAGACGCGATTGCACGAGAAAAGCAACTGAAAGGATGGAGGCGCAGTCGAAAGGACGCCCTCGTTGCAAGTGTAAATCCGGAATGGAATGAACTCAGAGTTCCGTGGTGAGATCCTTCGGCGTTGCCTCAGGATGACACGGGGGAATTTATGTGCTCTTTTGCCGGGTTTTTGTTATGTTTTGTGCCGAAAAGTGATGGAAAAGGCGGATTTGTGCTTGAAAGATCCAAAAAATACTTGATTTTTTTTTACAGTTATGATATAATACTAAGCTGTAAAAAATATAATCAGTATGGGGACAACGAGAGAAAGAAATGAACAAGGACAGAATTTTTTTTGATCCATGCCTATTAGCTCTTGGTAAAGGCTTTGTCTATCTTCTTGCCTTTTTGACAGGTGTTTTCTTTGTGAATGCAGGAGAAAAAGTGTATTATTTTGGGATAATAATGTATTGCTGTGGGTGTTTGTGCGATTACATAGAGGTTGCGGCTTATCGAACTGATAAATGTGTCATTGTAAGACGCTGTTCTGCAGCAATATCTATATTAATTGCGTTTAATATTATACTTGCTTTTTCGACACTTTATGTATTTGACACGAATGTAGAACTTATTAGTAATATACAGAGATTTAGCTTTTGGTTAAATTTGTATTTGACTGTGTTCTGGGCGATTCCTCTTGCATGCGGGATTTATTTGATGTTTGTATCAATTAAAAAAGAGGAAAAACAGGATAATACAGGGCATGCTGTTGGATTCCACATAAAGCCCTGATTTTTTAAAGGAAGAATTGATATGGAAAAATTATTATATGTCTTGATACCTTTCGTTGCAATAGTCATATGGGTTTGCTTTAATTTGCTTGATGCTCATATTTTGAGCAAGAAAAAAGATAATGCTTCTCGAATTAAGGCTGAGGCAAGAAGACCGCATCTTGAAGTAGATCATAATAAAAGGTTGACCCAACAGGAGTGTTCTGATTTTTTGTGGAATAGAAACTTTGATGACGGTATCCAAAGAAAATTAAGAAAACAGGCAGAAGCGAAGAGGTAAAAAAGATGGCAAATGCTAATGTGTATGTTCCGATAAATTCTGATGATTTAGCAAAGCGTATGGTTAAGATTGAAGATTGTTGGAAAGATTTTTTGGGGAAAATGTTAAAATATTACAGTAATGAAAGCAAGGATATTGAGCTTGATTATTCTGTAAATGTTTTAGCTTTAAGAGAAGTTGTTGAACGTGTATATCAGCGAAAGGATTATTTTAAGAGGTATCATTCGGGAATGCGGATGTCTGAATATAAAGAAATTGGGTTAACTATGTTTTGGATATCCAAGTTTAAACCCTTTAATATAACCGGACACGGGTATGATGATAAGATAGCATTCAATATAAATGATGATTTCGCTATGTATTATATGTTATTGGCTTTGAAAAATCTAGCTGAAGAACTAAAACTAGAATACAATTCTGATAAGCTTACCGGAAGGCTTTATGATGAAATGCTTTATTCATTAAGTTTCAGAGATATATCAAAAGAGGCATTAGGGATTTTGGTGGAACTTGTAGCAAATATTGTTATATTAAATTTACCTGGTGAGTCTGAAGAATAAATAGTTCACTATTTTCCCGCGGGGTTCCACCCCGCGGGTTTTTGTCATATTTTAGCGGGAGAGCGCATTTGTCATTCTGGCGTTCCGCTTGTCATTCTGAGCTTCAGCGAAGAATCTCCTACCCTTTCCGCGCTGACGCGCGGGAGATCCTTCGGCGTTGCCTCAGGATGACACGGGGGTTTTTGCATACTCTTTTGCCGGGTTTTTGTTATGCGTTGACAAATCTTGCCCGGAAGCGTATAATAAGCGCATAACTTGAGTTGATAATGCCAAGGATAACAAAGAAAACGTATGTTGCAATAGAGAATGTTTTAAGAGATATTCTAACATCTGAATGTATCGGGAGGAAAGTTATGGCATACAGTGCAAATGAAGAAAGATATGAGAAAATGTTATACAAAAACTGCGGGGAAAGCGGGCTGAAGCTTCCTGCAGTTTCATTGGGGCTCTGGCACAATTTCGGCGACACCGGCGACTTTGAAAATATGTGCAAAATGTGTTTTACGGCATTTGACAACGGGATAACGCATTTTGACCTTGCCAATAATTACGGTCCCGAAGCCGGAAGCGCGGAGACGAATTTCGGCGAGATACTGAATAAGCACATGAAACCTTATCGTGATGAAATGATAATAAGCACAAAAGCCGGCTATTATATGTGGCCGGGACCTTACGGAGATAAAGGCAGCAAAAAATATCTTATCGCAAGCATTGACCAAAGCTTAAAGAGATTAAAGCTTGACTATGTTGATGTTTTTTATCATCACAGACCGGATCCGGACACTCCGCTTTATGAAACAATGTGGGCTTTGGATAGCATTGTAAAGAGCGGAAAGGCACTTTATGCAGGGCTTTCAAACTATGACGGCGAGACGATGGAAAAAGCGGCAGATATATTGGAAGAGCTTCGCTGTCCGTTTGTCATAAATCAGAATCGGTATTCGATTCTTGACAGAACTGTTGAAAAAAACGGGATTCTTAGTAGCGCAAGGCGGAGAAAAAAAGGCATGATTATCTTTAGTCCGCTTGCACAAGGCCTTCTTTCGGAGCGATATCTGAACGGAATTCCAAGCGACAGCCGCGTGAAAACAGACGGCAGATTTTTAAATGAAAGCTTGATTTCGCAAGCGCTTTTGGTTAAGCTCCGGAAGCTCAACGAGATAGCCGCGCGGCGCGGTCAAACGCTTGCGCAGATGGCACTTTCGTGGGTGTACAGCCGTGACGGAATAACGAGTGTGCTTATCGGCGCATCCAAACCGGAGCAGATAATCGAAAATATCAGAATGACAGAGCGCGTGGATTTCAGCCACGACGAGCTTTCCGAAATAGAAGCAATCCTCGGCGAGGATTAAATTTAAAAAGCGAAAAGGAAAACACACAGGAGCGTATCTTGTGTGTTTTTTGTTGCACAGACAGGAAAAAAGTGGTATACTCTTATTATAAAGAAAAATAGCCGCAGAGAGAAGGAACCGCCGTGTGGCGCATTTCGCAGAAGCCTCCCTTGCCTAAAGGGAGGGGGACCGCCGTATGGCGGTGGAGGGATATAAATGCAACGTAAACATAACAAGGAATTGACAAGCAATGCCAGAAGTCTGCGTAAAAATATGACACCCGAGGAAAGTCATCTTTGGTATGATTTTTTGAGAAGCTATCCAATAAGGTTTTTACGTCAAAAAGTAATCGATAATTATATAGTGGACTTTTATTGCCGTAGTGCGAGAATTATAATAGAGCTTGATGGTTCTCAACACTATGAAGAAAAAGGTTTGTTAAAAGATAAAATCAGAACTGCGAGGATTGAAAAGCGCGATATTACAGTCATCAGAATACCGAATGTTGAAATAAACAGGAATTTCAAAGAGGTTTGCATTTACATTGATGATGTTGTAAAAGAAGCTTTGCGGTGAATATATCCTCCCACCGCCATCCGGCGGTCCCCCCTCCTTTAGGCAAGGAGGGCTTGGTCAAAGTGGAAAGCAATCGTCGGTTACTCGCAAGGCAAGGGGGCTTGGGAGTTGGAGGAACATACAGCGTCCCTCAAAGGCAAGGAGGCTATAGAGGAGAGGTGCAGGCGGCAGTTTTTTGCGCAACACAATGAAAAAACGGCAGGCCGATTTTTACACGGAAGATATATGAC
>SVRF01000015.1 GCA_015064945.1 Oscillospiraceae bacterium
TCTTTTGTATACAACACCTTTATATTTCTTTTTTAACTCTACGAAAACATTTTCATCACTGCTTACTTTTTTGTAGCTTCTTATGCGCAACTTCTCTTTGAACACCGGCTTTTCGATGGATCGACGTATAAGCAAGTAGCTGTCTGTATCGTAATAAATGTTCCGTATGGTTGTTCTGCCGTAGTCGTCCAAACACATATAAGGCGACATTGCTTTTATAATCGAATTTTTTTGTTCTTTTGTTAACATGAATTTGATTTCGTAGCGCTTGAACACGGATTGATAAGACATATTTTCTCCTTAAACATCGTGAAGTTTTCTAGACATAAAATAACACAGAAGTATTAAGGTTATCTTAATCGTCTAATAAAAGTGTACATTGTGCAAAAAAAGGCTGCCTCAAATGTAAGATAACACTTGAAGCAACCCCTTGAGAGATTACGGTTGTATAAGTTCCGAGACGCGAACAAGAATGGCGTCGTCGCCTATTCTTTCAATGTTTTGCCAAGGAACGACGATATTGTTTTTATCATTGCCGAATGAGAAACATTTGGAACTTTTCGGCACAAATATCCGTATAATACGACCGGTGTTTATGTCAAGCTCTGCATCGGAGACGTATCCCAAACGTTTTCCGTTGCAAAGGTTTATAACTTCCTTTTCTTTAAGTTTACAAAATCTTATAACCATAGGCTTACAGCAAAATGCATATCAACCCGCCGCTTCCCTCGTTTATTATTCTCTGCAGGGTTTCTGAAAGTTTTGTACGGGCATCGTCGGGCATATGTTCCAGTTTTGTGTTCAATCCTTCCTCTATAAGTTCGTACAATGTCTTGCCAAACATATTTGTTTCCCATAGCTTGGCTGGATCCTCTTCAAACTCCTTGAGCATAAATTTTACCAATTCTTCTGATTGTGTTTCGCTTCCGACTATGGGATTAACCTCTGTTTTGATATCAGCTTTAATCATATGTATGGAAGGGGCTGAAGCTTTAAGCTTTACACCGTATCCTCCGGGTTGCTTAACAATTTCTGGTTCTTCCAAGGTAAGGTCTTCCTTAGCAGGGGTCACAATGCCATAGCCGGTTTCATTAACCGCATTAAGGGCATCTTTGATTTTGTCGTACTTTTCCTTGATTTCGGAAAACTCTTTAACTGTTTTTATAAGACTTCTTTCGTCGTTAATTTCGCATTTTCCTTCTTCGGTAAGGATTGTATAGAACACGCTGTTAGGGATGACTATTTCAACTTTACCGCTGCCGTCACCTAAAGCAAGCGATTTTAAATTTGCGGTGATAACTTCATCGGGACTCTCCTGCAAAGCAAATACGCTTTTTACTTCGCCGATGTTGTTAATATTTCCGGCAGCAGATCGTATATATGAACGGATTTGTTTATTTAAAGGGTGTTCAGCCTCTAAAACTTCTGTCCAAGACGGAGTATAAATCCTTAATTCTTTTACAGGAAAACGGTACAAAACTGCAGAAAGTATTTTCTTTATTTCATCCTCGCCTATTTTAAGGCAATTCATAGATAAAACGGGGCAGTTGTAATTTGCTTCAAGCTCGTTGCAAAGGCGTTTGGCTTCTTCGCTTTCCGGATAGGCGGAGTTTAAAACAATTACAAAGGGTTTACCGATATCGTTCAATTCCTTGGCGACTCGTTTTTCTGCTTCAATATAGCTTTCTCTTGGAATTTCGCTTATAGTTCCATCGGTGGTTATCATTACTCCGATCGTTGAATGTTCCGTTATCACCTTATATGTTCCGGCTTCGGCAGCTTTTTCAAACGGAATGCTTTCTTTGGCCCAAGGGGTCATAACCATTCTCGGTTCTCCGTCTTCCGTGTGTCCTAAAGCGCCGTCTATCAAATAACCGACGCAGTCTACCATTTTAACCTTAAAACCGACCTCTCCGTCAATGTTAACATTAACTGCTTCCTCGGGTATAAACTTGGGCTCTGTAGTCATAACAGTTCTTCCTGATGCAGACTGCGGCATTTCGTCCCGCGCCCGTGCCGCTAAAGATGAGTTGGAAATATTAGGTAAAACAAGATGTTCCATTACTTGTTTAATAAATGTAGATTTACCAGTACGAACAGGTCCGACTACGCCGATGTAAATATCGCCGCCGGTTCGTTCTGCAATATCTTTGTAAATGTTGTTATCCATAAACACTGCAACCTCCGATAATACTTTGTAAATGTGTATGCTAATATAAAATCGGATTAGAACCGCAACTTTAAAAAATGTTTCTTAATTGTGCTTTTTGCATATAAATGGTAGCCTCTCAATGTGCATTGTAACAAAATTTTGTATACCCCATTGACAAATATACTGTTTGTATTATAAAATCTTCTATAAATGTTATATTGGAGGTGTGTTGGTGAAAACACGTTTTGTTAAAATTTTGGCTTTGCTTCTTGTTATGAGCTTTACAGTTGCAGCTTTGCCGATTATCGAAACATCGGCGGGCGCTTTGACGGTAAATATTGATTCCATCAATGGCTCTAAGTCGACAAGCGGTACGTATATTTGGACTACGGGTACATTTGATGCTCAATATTGGGTTGTGATTGACGCTGTTTACGTTTCTTATAATGTTTACAGGGTCGAAGCAATTTACCCTACAGGGGCAAAAAGTGTGGCTGTTGAGGATAAGCATATTTTGCTTGTTTCCCATATGGCTCATACACAGTATGATAATGCGTGTAAGATAGGTATAGGCGATACTTTAAGTTTGTATAACATAAACCTTTCTAACGGATCCTGTAACTCAGGTTATGTTCGTGTAAGTTCTTCCTATGGCTTAACTCTTGACACGAGCTCCGATCTTGTTGTTGACCACAGTGCGAAAACTGTAAGCGGTATAGGTGCTTATAGTAAGGCAGGCGACCTTAAAACTCATTTTTGTGAAGCAACTGATGAGCTTGTTGTTAAGGATCTTAGCGGTAAGGTTGTAACCGACGATAGCTATTTAGGTAATGGGTTTACAATCCAAAGTGCTTCCAGCGCCGCCTATACACTGCTTGTTATAGGTGACTTGGATGGCAACGCTGCGGTTACTACTACAGATTACGCTGTGTTTTTGAAGGGTCTTACCAAAAAGACTATTGACCCTGCCAGTGTAATACACGACCTTAATTGCGATACGGTTGTCAATACAGCAGATCTTCTTACAATGAGAAAGTTTATTGCACAAAGAATAAGCTATATAACTCCTGCTGTAACAAAGCTTGATAAGACCGAGCCCGAGGAAATAGTTGTTCCCGTCAAAGATTTGCGTTACCATGCACAGACTTTCCGTTTCACAGAGGTGACAGGTACACATAGCGGTACTGTTGTTTCAAACGGCAAGCTTACACTTGCTTCGGGTAGTACTTCAGGCACTTTCACAACGGATATTATCAATGTTGGCTCCTTTAAGATGATGCTTGCTTCATGGAACGCTGTTACCAATAACGGTAAGCTTAGTCTTGCTGTATCCTATGAGCTTACAACAGGTGCCTGGTCCTCCTATTTAAGCTGGGGTACTTGGTCCACTTCTTCCGGTGTTTCCGGCAGTGCTTCTCCTTCTACTACCTACGGTTCCATCGACGTTGATATACTTACCGTTAACAGTAGTTATACCACAACAGGTAATGTTCGTGTAAGGCTTACTTTGACTAAATATAACAACGGCGTTCCCGTTGTTGAAAACTTTAGCTTGGCAACACCTCAAATGGCACTGCAGCAAAACGTTAACAAGTCAGCTTTACCTACAAGTTACTTAAACGATGTACCTATGCGTTCTCAGTTGGCAGCTGCAAACGGTTCTATCGGTAATATAATTTGCAGTCCTACATCCACATCGATGGCGCTTGAATATTTGGGTACCAAGGTTACTTCTCTTACCGCCGCAAAGGCTATGTACGACAATAATTGGGGTGCTTACGGTAACTGGACCTTTGCTACTGCATACGCAGGTGAAAAGGGTTACTATGCGTTCCTTGACTTCTATAATACCGATATGCTTAAGTATGCTTTGTCACAGGGATGTGTAGTTGGTTGCACAACTTCTTTGACCTCTTCGGGTCACGTGGTGCTTGTTGTTGGTTATACTGTTATCAACGGCGTTGAATACTTTATAGTTAATGACCCCAATGTACCCGAAAGTAATGCTGTGCGTACAAATTACACCGTTTCCTACTTCGAAAGTACGTGGTTAAGAAGCGATCGTGGCGGCTTCGGCGTAGCATATGTATTCCAAGGCGATTATGATTTGAATAAATAATAATTATGGGAGGGCGTGAGCCCTCCCATTGTTTTACAAAAATTTTAGCGAGCGTTTTTCATCCGCTCATATTATTCTATGCTGTTTGGCATTATGGCGTTGTTATAAGCGCCGAAGGTATAGGAATCAGGAATGTAAGGATTGCCTTTGGCAGTGTAAAACATTTTTCTTCGCACGCCGCCGTTTATGGTGAGGTTGCCACACAATACGCCGGAGTCACTTACTGCTTTAAAGTACTGTTTTGCCTCGTTAGCAAAGGATTTTGCCGTTTCTTCGCTGTATATATTGACGGTGTATACTAAGTGCTCACTTACCGTTTCGGGCGCTTTTAACGACATTTTTGCTTTGTAGGAGCCTATATATTCGCATTTTACTTCAAAGCTGTCATTAGTAAATGATTGTCTGAGTATCTCAGTCATTTTTAAAACCGAGCTTGCTGCGATTTTTTCGGTGTATAGTTCGGTAACATTTTCGTTTATCATGCCTTTACGGTATTGTATGTGCGCTACTTTGTCTTCACCCTTTATGTTTACGTCGCAGAAATAACCGTTTCCGCCCGGAGAGGCATAAACTGTTGAAAGGTTAACGCCATCCGTGTCAAAGCGTTGCTCCATAATGTTGTAGATTTCTCTCTTAGCCTCGTTGTATCCCCAAGGGGTACCGCTCTCATAACCAAAAACGATTATTGCAACAAATGCCACAAATCCCGCGGCAAAAACAGACAACCACTTTTTGTTTATTATTCGGTCCTTATCCTTTAAGACGGCAACGGCAAGGTTGCCTAATAGAGCCATAACAGTTGTTTTAAGAGCTACTCGAAGCGCGTATCCGCCTAGTATGTTTTCAAAACCGACAGGAGAGCCTTCGAAAAACGCAAAAAGATATGTTACTAAAAAGAAGGCCGTGGGGATGTAAAATAAATCTTTGACAACAAAACATGATATAACAGAAAAGATAAACGCCAATGGAAAAGTGCTTATTATACCTGAGCTTGGCAAGGATACGTATGCGGCTACAGTGGCAATTACAGCTGAAAATATTATGGTAAAATTAGTGCTTTTAAACCAATCTTTATTAAGCTTTAGCTTCATCTTTTCCCCTCTTTTTTGAATTTTGGTATGTTAAATGGATTTGTATAGCTTATTAATAGAGCCTTGCTGTCGTCATCTGCCGATTTGTTCCTACCAACTTTTCCGCAAACAGAGCATTTATGTGTTATAATATATCCTTGTCTTGAGTTTGGTTCTACACCTATCGGATACATTACTCCTTTGCAATCGCACGCACGGTCGCCCGGGTTGATGTCAACGTGTAAGGAGGCTAGGCAGTGGGGGCAATGGTTACGAGATGAATATCCAAGCGGTAATACCTTCTTGCCACACGCTTGACAAATAAATCCGTTGTCATTTTTTGTAAATAGCTTTGTCATTTTAATACCTTTAAAAAAACGGTTGATTTTTGTTAAGATACAGTTTATAATAATATACAATCATATTATATATTATAACTTGCAATTTTGCAAGTGTTTGTTGATGGGAGGTTTTTCTTTGGCACAAAAATGTAAAAAAGCTGCGGCAAATCCGCGTTTAGGCACGGTGGGCGGTCAAGCGGTTTTAGAAGGGGTGATGATGAAGTCCAAAACCCGTGTTGCTTTGGCCGTTCGCAGATACGATAATAAACAAATCAATGTTCGGGCTAAAGATTTTGTCGGCATTAGACAAAGGCATAAGTGGTTGAATATACCCATCTTAAGGGGTGCGGTTAATTTTGTGGAAATGATGGCTTTGTCCTTTTCTACTTTGACCGAGTCCACGGAGATGCTTGGCCTTGAAGAAGAAAATGCAACCGAAAAGCAAAAGCAATCTTCAAAAATGCTTATGTCCGTACTTTCTTTTTTTGCAATTATAATCGGCGTGGTCATGGCCGTAGGGCTATTTATGTATTTGCCCATATTTGTAACAAACTATCTGCAAGACTGGTTTAAGTTTGGGGACGCTTTCCGCAGTATCCCTCAAGGTGTTTTGAGGATAGCTATTTTTGTGCTTTATATTTTGCTTACTTCTTTGATGAAGGATATAAGGCGTACATACATGTACCATGGCGCAGAGCATAAGAGCATTTTTTGTTATGAAAGCGGTGCCGAGCTTACTGTGGAAAACGTAAAAAAACAAAGCCGTTTCCATCCCCGTTGCGGAACTTCGTTTATTTTTGTTGTACTTATAATTTCCATAGTTTTCACGGCGACTTTGTATTCCTTTGTTCATTTTGACTCTACTTGGCAGAGATTGGCTTGCAGTCTTGTTTTGACCCCTCTGCTTGTTGGCATAAGTTTTGAGTTTATTATGTTTGCAGGCAAGCACGACAACGCCTTTACACGGATACTTTCCGCTCCCGGTTTGTGGATGCAAAGGATTACCACCAGAGAGCCAGATGATGATATGATAGAAGTTGCGATTACTTCTTTAAAGACTGCTTTGATAGAGGAATTTCCTGGTTTTGAGCCTCCTTTCGAAGACGGCTACGATATACACGGCAAGATAAAAGTCGAAAAAGGTGAATAATGATGACGATACGAGACTGCCGTGAAGAAACTCGGGATATTTTAAACAGCATTGGAAATGATGAAGCGGCTGTTATTACGGATATACTAATCTCCCATTACCTTGGTACAGATAGGGGGAGTATGCTTGCAAAATTGGACGATGAAGCGCCAACCGATTTGCCGTATCGTTTGGCAGATGCAGTTAATATGATAAGTGTTGGAATGCCCGTGCAGTACATAATGGGCAGTTGCTGGTTTTACGGGCTTGAAGTTAAAGTAGGGCCGGGGTGTTTTATCCCTCGCGCCGATACTGAAATACTCGCAAAAGCGGCTATAGGCTTGCTTAGAAACGGTGGAAGCTTTATCGAACTTTGCGCCGGAAGCGGTTGCGTTTCTATGGCGATAGCCGAAAACGTGGAAGGGGTAAGAGGTACAGCGGCAGAGCTTTCCCTTAAAGCGTTGCCTTTTACGGAAGCTAATCTTGAAAAATACCCCAACGTTAAGGTTAAGCGTGCAGACGTTCTTGATCCTGACGACTTAAATATGCTGTTTGAAGAATGGGGTGAGGGATATGACCTTTTGGTCTGCAACCCGCCTTATATTCCGACTGCAGATATAGCAACTCTTGATGTTCAGGTGCAATACGAGCCCGAAACGGCTCTTGACGGTGGTGAGAACGGGTTGAAATATTACAGGTATATTATAGCCAACGCCGATTTAATAATGAAGCCTTCTCACAGAATTCTTTTTGAAGTAGGGGTTGGGCAGGCAAGTGCTGTTGCACAGATGTTATCGGTTATGGGCTACGCTGTCGCAGTATTCAAGGATCTCGGCGGCATAGACAGAGTTGTTCTCGGAGAAAAATAATATATTGACAACAGAACAAAAAAGTACTATTATACTATAATAGGTATAATGGTGCTTTTTTTGTTAGTGTCAATATTTTGTGGACGGTGAGTTTTATGAGAGAATACATAAGTTCCAAAAGTAACGAAAAAATTAAAACCGTTCGCAAACTTGCGGACAAAAAATATAGGCTTGAGTATGCCTTGTTTGTAATAGAGGGGCATAAGCTTATAGGTGAGTACTTAAGTAATGGTTTTATGCCTGTGCGCCTTTTTGTTACAGAAGAGGCGGAACGTAAGTATGACAGCTTGATAAGCTTGGCAGATAAAAGCAACATTTGTGTTGTTCCAAAGGATCTGTATTTGTATATATCTGCCGAGCAAGCACCACAGGGGATACTTGCAGTGTGTCCCATTCCTTCGCAACTTGGGAAGATCAGCGATGGCGCTGCAATAATTTTAGAGTCCGTCAGAGATGCAGGTAATTTGGGTACGGTTATACGCACGGCGGCTGCGCTTGGTATAAGTAACGTTGTTTTATCTTCCGACTGTGCTGATTTATATAACACAAAAACCTTGCGTGCATCTATGGGAGCTATTTTTCGAACCAATATATGCATTAGCGAAAATTTGATAGTAACAGTAAAAGAATTGCAAAACAAAGGCAGACGTGTGTATGCGGCTATGCCATCGAGAAAAGCGGTAGATATACGCCACCTTGCTCTTGACAGGAACGACTGTATTGTTGTCGGGAACGAGGGGAACGGTATTACGGAAAAATTGGCAGAATGTTGCAATGGATGCGTAACTATACCAATGGTTGCAGGTGCCGAAAGCTTAAATGCTTCGATTGCTGCTTCTGTTTTGATGTGGGAACTTGTGAGAGGGCTTGACAATGCTTAAAGGTTTACCGGATAGAGAATTGGATGGAAGATTGAAATTTTTATGGTTTGTATGTGCTTGCGGTCCCGATTCGTCATTTGCTTATAATCTGTATAGCCGATATAAGGACATATACGCTTTATACGAAGCCGATGATTACGATACGCATGAACTTAATATTCCGGATGATGCAATGCGCAGGCTGTTCGATAAGCGACTTGAAGATGCATTTGAGCTTTATAAAAAGACTATGGCTATGGATATTAGGTTGTATTCTATTGAAGATACCTTGTATCCTCAAAAGCTTAAAAAAATAAAAGACCCTCCGCTGTTATTGTTCTTTAAAGGGCGATTACCGAATTTTGACAAAACTTTGTGTGCAGGTATGGTCGGAACAAGGAGCATGTCCGACTACGGCAAGAAAACGGCTGAGTATCTTGCAGGCGGTATTGCAAGCTGCGGTGTTATAGTAATCAGCGGACTTGCAAAAGGTATAGACGGAACCTGTCAACGAGCTGCGCTTAATAACGGCGGAGTTACTGTTGGTGTAATAGGAAATTCCATAGACACCATATATCCCAAGGAAAATGCTTCTCTTTTTAACAAGGTATACAAATACGGCGTTGTTATAAGCGAATATTGGCCCGGTTGTCCTACATATAAAACTTCTTTTCCAAGGCGCAACAGGATAATTGCAGGCCTTTCGGATTTTGTAGTAGTTGTTGAAGCTCCCGATAAAAGCGGGGCATTGATAACTGCATCTTTGGCAAAAAGACAGGGAAAGATGGTTTGCGTTCCACCAATGCCTTTAACAAAAGAGAACGCCGGTACGGCGGCATTGGCAAGAGGCGGTGCGCGTATGATTATGTCCGTTTCGGATATACTTGAAGAATACGAGGTTTTGCTTCCTCACTCGGTTCCCCCTGATTTACCGTTGCCTACGCTTTTGACCTTGGAAAAGCCAGAGGGAGATGAGGCACAGCTTCCTAAACGAATTAAAAAAGAGCATATATATAACTTCCTTTTGGACTATTTGGATGAGCACGGTCCTGTGTCGCTTGCACAAGCTGCGGCAGACGGTTCAAAATATAGCTTAAAGGAGCTTATGCGTGCCGCGACTGAGCTTGAACTTGACGGGTATGCAGTAAGAATGCCCGGTGGTCTGTACGATGCAGTGCCCGGAGATAAAGTTCCTGCCGCAACAATTAAAGAAAACTAAGTTAAGGAGACATAGATGAATACACTTATTATTGTTGAGTCCCCCTATAAAGTGCCTACAATTAAGAGCTATTTGGGTAAGGGGTACAAGGTTACGGCCTGTAAGGGGCATGTAAGAGATTTGCCCAAAAGTAAGCTTGGCGTGGATATTGAAAATGATTTCGCCCCTGATTATATAAACATTCGCGGTAAGGGCGACCTTATCAAGGAGCTAAAAAAAGAAGCCAAAAGCGCAGACAGAATATATCTTGCAACGGACCCCGACCGCGAAGGCGAGGCAATAGCTTGGCATTTATCTACGGTCTTAGGAAACGATGGCAAGAAGATTAAGCGTATAACTTTTAACGAGGTAACAAAAAAAGCGCTGAAAGAAGCAGTTTCCGCCCCCAGGGACATAGATATGAAATTGGTTGACGCGCAACAGGCACGCAGAATTCTTGACCGCCTTGTTGGGTATAAAATAAGTCCCTTCCTTTGGAAGAAACTGAAAAGCGGCCTTTCTGCAGGGCGTGTTCAATCGGTTGCTACGCGTCTGGTTGTGGAAAGAGAGCAAGAAATCAGAGAGTTTGTTCCCAAGGAGTATTGGACTGTCTCTGCAAAGTTGGCAGGTGGGGACGATACGCTTGTGGCAAAATATTACGGCGATATCAACGGAAAGAAAGAATTGAATAACGAAGCGTCTGCGAACGCTGTCGTTGCCGATTGTCAAGGCAAGGATTTTGCTGTTGAAAGTGTAAAAAAGGCTCTGAAACGCAGAAAGCCTATGCCTCCATTTACTACATCTACGTTACAACAAGAAGCCAACAGACGGCTTAATTTTCAATCAAAGCGTACTATGATGGTTGCGCAGGAACTGTACGAAGGCGTTAACTTGGGTGAAGCAGGTATGCGCGGTCTTATTACTTATATGAGAACTGACTCGTTGAGGATATCGGAAGACGCAACTCAAGCTGCCAAGGAATTTATTGTTAACAGATACGGAGAAAAATACTATCCTTCTACTCCTAACGTTTTTAAATCCAAGAAGAATTCCCAGGATGCACACGAAGCCATACGTCCCACAGACCCGGCTTTAACTCCTGAGACTGTTAAAGGTAAGCTCAGCAACGACCAATATAAGCTATATAAGCTTGTTTGGGAAAGGTTTATTGCAAGCCAAATGCGTGCGGCAGAATTTGATACAGTAGTTTGTGATATAAGTTGCGGTCAGCATATATTCAGAGCCGGTGGTTATGTTGTGCGCTTTGCAGGATATATGTCCGTTTATGATGACAGAACGGAAGAAAATGACAACGAAGACGGATTTTCCGCTTCTGCTTTGCCCGTGCTTAATGAAGGACAATTGTTAAAGCTTGAGAAAATGCTTTCGGAGCAGCATTTCACTCAGCCGCCGGCGAGGTATACAGAAGGTACACTTACAAAAGTTCTTGAAGAAAAAGGCATAGGCAGACCTTCAACCTTCCTACCTACAATTACAACGATAACAAGTCGCGGTTATGTTAAACGTAACGGCAAGGTGCTTGTCCCAACAGAAATAGGTGAGGTTACAACAAAGCTTTTGCTTGAAAGTTTTCCTTCTATCATCGATTACAATTACACTGCGGAAATGGAAGACGATTTGGAAAAGATCTGTAGCGGTGATCTGCCTTATGTTGACGTATTAAAGGACTTTTACGTAGACTTTGCAAAACAGCTCAGCGCCGCTGAAGAAACTTTAGCGGAAGGGAAGATCGCAATTGCACCTACAGAAACAGACATAATTTGCGAGAAGTGCGGTTGTAAAATGGTGGAACGTGTTGGTAAATTCGGTAAATTTGCCGGTTGCCCCAATTATCCCACTTGTAAGAATACAAAGCCCTTGGATGCTGCACCGGAAGCTCCCAAGCTTCCTTCGGAGCATAGGTGTCCCACTTGTGGCAAGCCTATGTATTTGCGTAAAGGGATGTATGGCTCTTTCTTCGCTTGCGAAGATTATCCTACTTGCAAGACCACTATGACATACCGTAAGGATATAGGCGTTCCCTGTCCTAAGTGCGGTAAAATGCTGGTTGTAAAGCAAACAAAAAGTAAAAAAACTTTTTATTCCTGTGAAGATTATCCCAAATGCGATTTTTCCAGTTGGGATGTTCCTCAGGAAAGAAAATGCCCTTCTTGCGGCGGTTTGGTTTTGAAAAAAAAGAACAAAGAGCAATATGAGTGTTACGCAAAATGCGGATGGAGCGAAAGTAAATGATAATTGCTGTTGATGTGATGAGCGGAGACAATACACCTGAGGAAATAGCAAAAGGTGCATTGAACGCTGCTAAAGACTTTGGCATAAACATTGTATTGATTGGCGACAAAGATGCGGTTTCCCGATATGAAGATAAGGAAAACGGAATTTCTGTTGTAACATCTACTCAGGTTGTTACTATGGAAGACGATCCTTTGTCGGCCATAAAGGAAAAGGAAGACTCTTCTTTAGCCGTGGGTGTTAACCTTGTAAGAATGGGAAAAGCAGACGCACTTGTAAGTCCCGGTAATACCGGCGCATTACTTTCTGCTGCTTCCATACGGCTTAGAAGAGTAAAAGGCATTCGCCGTGCCGCAATTGGTACGGTCGTTCCCCTGGACAAGCCTTTCATTATGGTTGATGCAGGCGCAAACATAGATGTATTGGCCGAAAATTTGTGTCAATTTGCGTTTATGGGCGCTTTGTATGCAGAAAAAGTTTTAGGGGTAAAAAAACCTCGCGTTGCTCTTCTTTCAAACGGTACCGAGCAAACAAAAGGTTTGCCTGTTACCAAAGAAGCTTATGCTGTTTTGAAGGATACAGAGCTAAACTTTATCGGCAACGTAGAGTCGCGTGAGTTGCCGTTTGGATGCTGTGACGTACTTGTTTGCGATGGCTTTACGGGCAATATCGCTTTGAAGCTTATTGAGGGGATGGGCAAGTTCATGTCACAGACTATCAAAAGCATTTTTAAACAAAACATTTTTACGAAGCTTGCTTATTTGCCTTGCAAAAATAGTATTAAAAAGCTTAGAAAAAAGATGGATTCACGCCAAACGGGCGGAGCACCGCTTTTGGGTGTTGCCAAGCCTGTAATAAAAGCTCACGGCAACTCAGATGCCCTAGGGATATATAATGCCATACGTTTGGCAAAGACATATACCGAAAGCGGTATTATCAAAGAGTTTGAAAAGAAATTTGGGAGAGTAAACGGGGATGGAACAGAAGAATAACGGACCGTTGCCCATAGAGGCATTACAATCCGATATAGGTTATACATACAAAAATATAGAGCTTTTGCGTACAGCAATGACCCATTCCTCTTACTGTAACGAGACAAAGCACGGTAAACAGCGTTTGCAGGATAACGAAAGGTTGGAGTTTTTAGGCGATAGCGTGCTGTCTGTTTTGGTCAGCGATTACATATTCAATAGTTACTCTGACCTTAATGAGGGAGATCTTACAAAAACACGTGCGGCATCTGTATGTGAGGATTCTTTATTTTTGCTTGCAACAGACCTTAAACTTGGTGAATATATGCTGTTCGGGCATGGCGAATCGTCTACTCGCGGAAGACTTCGCAAAAGCATTCTTGCCGATGCCTTTGAGGCCCTTTTGGCGTCTATGTATTTGGACGGAGGACTTGAAACAGCAAGGGCGTTTTTGTTGCCTAAAATTATCCCCATAATAGATAAAGCTGCAAAAGGCTGGGATACAGACTATAAGTCAAGGTTGCAAAAACTTGTTCAGCAGACCCCCGAGGAGGTTTTGGAATATAAACTTCTTGAAGAAGTCGGACCGCCTCATGACCGTGTATTTAAGACTGCTGTTTATCTAAACAGCAACATGCTTGGAGAAGGCTGGGGCAGAACCAAGCGGGAAGCAGAACAGCAAGCTGCAAAAATGGCACTGGGCTTTTTTGGCGAAGAATAAATTATGATAAAACACAAAAATATTCCGTTTTTTATACCGCACAGCGGTTGTAAAAATAACTGTACCTTTTGTTCCCAAACAAAAATTACCGGTTTTTCATTGCCGATTCAGGAAATAACGGAAGAAGCAGAGAGATTAAAGCAGGTTGTAGACGCGTCACTGATTTATCTTAACGGTGCAGAAACTCAAATAGCATTTTTCGGCGGCAGTTTTACAGGCATAGAGCGTGAGCGAATGCTGCTGCTTTTGGAAACGGCTTGGGAATATGTAAAAAGCGGAAAAATAGCGGGTATCAGGCTGTCAACACGGCCCGATTACATAGATGAAGAGATTTTATCGACACTAAAAAGATACGGCGTTACGCATATAGAGCTTGGCTTGCAAAGTACCGACCCCGATGTTCTTGAAGCTACTGCAAGAGGACACGGAAGAGAAGTGTGTTTTAAAAACGCAAAGCTGATTGTAGACGCAGGTTTTCAGTTTGTCGGACAAATGATGGTAGGTTTACCGTGTTCAACTACAGAAAGTGAAATTCGTACGGCGGAAGATATTGTTTCCATGGGCGCAAGCGCTGTAAGGATTTATCCAACAGTTGTTTTTGAAGGAACAAAGTTGTATGAGCAATGCGTAAGCGGTGTCTATAAACCGCTATCTTTAGACGATGCCGTTAAAAGGTCTCTTGCTTGCTTAAAGGTTTTCAGAAAAGCAGGCGTGGATATTTTAAGGATTGGCTTACATGCATCTGAGGAGCTTAAAAAAGCACCGTTTGGTGCAAATCACCCTGCAATCGGTGAGCTCGTATACGGCGAAGAGCTTTTTGAACAAATTTGTATAGAAATCGGTGCGCAGTCAACAAGAGACAAGATTTTAAGGATTTATGTTGCCGATGATAAGGTGTCCGCAGCATCGGGCTTGAACGGACGAAACAAAAAAAGATTAAAAGAATTGTACGGTTTTAAAAAGATCAAGGTATTGAAAAATGGAAAGAATGCTCCGCTAAAAGTAATGATAGAAGCAGAGGAATGATATTTTGAAGTTAATTGGTTTGGAAATGCAGGGGTTTAAATCATTCCCCGATAAGACACGAATAAATTTTGATAAAGGTATAACCGCTGTTATCGGCCCTAACGGTAGCGGTAAGTCCAACATATCCGATGCGGTTCGTTGGGTCCTTGGCGAAATGTCGATGAAAAGCCTTAGAGGCAGTAAGATGGAGGACGTTATATTTTCCGGTTCCGATAAGCGCACCCCTGCGAATTACACTTACGTGTCTTTGTACTTGGATTCCGAAGACGGTAGCGATGAAGAAACGGTTGTTACCAGAAAATATTACCGCAGCGGCGAAAGTGAATATTACCTCAACAAAAAGCAAGTAAGACTTAAAGACGTGTACGAAGCTTTTTATGATACCGGTATTGGCAGAGAAGGCTATTCCGTAATAGGGCAGGGGAAAATAGCAGAGGTGCTTTCTCAAAAAGGTGACGAGCGCAGAAGTATTTTTGAAGAAGCGGCAGGTATATCTAAATTCAGGTACAAAAAAATTGAGGCGGAAAGGAAGCTTGCGGCAACGGAAGCTAATCTTCTGCGCATAGCGGATTTGGTTGGTGAGATCGGATCGCGTCTTGGTCCTTTGGAAAAAGAGGCGGAGAATGCAAAAAAATTTCTTGCTTTAAGCGAAGAGAAGAAGGGGCTTGAAATAAGCCTTTGGCTCGATAAAATAGACAAGGTAAGAGAAGAGCTTAACCGCAGTGAGGAACTTATTGCCGGTGCGGCTCAGGCTTTGGTTGCCGCCGATGAAAAGATTAACAGCATCGAATCCGGTGCAGATAGCCTTTATATCCACGGCAATGAGATAGGCAAACAAATATCAGAGACGGAAAAACAAATAAGTGAAATAGGCTTAAAATTGAGTGCGGCTGACGGCAAGAAAGCCCTTAAAGCCAACGATATTGCTCACTATGAAAAGCTGATAAGCGACAGCAAGGCGGAAAAAGAAAATTCTATAGCAGAAAAACAGCGTTTGGAGGATAGCATAGGTGCAGCAGAGGATGCGTGCTTGAAGGCAGAAACCGCTCTCGAAGAAATAAAAACGACCTTTGCTGATTTTGAAGCAAGCTACAGTGAAAAGCGCACGGCATATACTCAAAAAACCGTAGCCCGTAACGATTTGCAAAGGGCGTATACAAACGCTTTGGAAAGAAGAACTAAGGTTTCATCAGCGTTTGCCGCTGTAAAAGCAAATCTTGAAAACGCAAAACGTAATGCCGCCAGCAGTGCTGAAGAAATAAGCGGCTTTGAAAGCAGAATTGCGCAAATTTCCGAAAAGTTTGAAAAATTGAAGACAGAACTCGTTGCCGCAAAGTCTGTACTTTCCGATGCCGAAGATGCATATAAAAACGCAACGGCAGATGTAGAAGCGGCAGACAAAGAGCTTGCGGAAATCAAAAATGTCAATAACGAGCTTGCACTTAATATTGCTTCTTTAAAACAGCAAAAAGAAAATCTTATGCGAATGGAAGCCTTGCTTGAGGGGTATTCCGACAGCGTAAAAAATGTTATAAACGCCGCAAAGGAAGGCAAAATCCTTTGCAAACACAAAAATGCTGCGTTGCACGGTACGGTTTCTTCCGTGCTTAACACGGACGAAAAGTACGTGGTTGCGTTAGAGACAGCTTTGGCTACTGCGGTACAGTATGTCATTGTGGATGATGAAGAAGATGCAAAAGCGTGCATCAGATACCTTAAAGAAACGGGTGGCGGCAGAGCAAGCTTTTTACCCATAAGCACGGTTAAGGGGCCTAAGGCTGACGTCAGTAATTTACAGCACTTAGACGGATATATAGGCATAGGTTGCGATCTTTGCAAATATGACGCAAAGTATAAGGATATATTCACTAAGCTTTTGGGTGAGACGATCGTTGCTTCCGATATAGACAGCGCTGCCGTTATTGCACGGGCTTGCGGATACAGGCTGCGTATCGTTACTTTGGATGGACAGGTTATTCATCAAGGCGGTAGCTTTACGGGCGGTTCCTCTGCAAAACGCGTTGGTATACTTACTAGAAGTATTGATATAGAACGTTTGGGCAATATTATCGCAAGTAAAGAAAAAGAGTATAAATCGGCTTTGCAAAAGCAGGAAGCGTGCCAGGAAAAGCGCGACGAACTTGCATCTGCCTGCGAAAGCTTTGCTGTGAGAGTTACTGTCGCTAAAAGTAAGAAAGATAGTTTTTCTAACTCCGTGAGCGTTGAAAGTATGCGCCTTGAGGAGGAAAAACGCCGCTACAAGCATTTTAGTGACAGCAGTGACGGAATTACCAAGGAGCTTCTTTTACTTACCGCAGAGGCGGAAACCAAACAGACAGAGCTTTCTGTTGCGGAAAGTGAGGCACAAAAGCTTTCCGAGCAGCTTGCAGTTGCAGTAAAAGAAGCGGAGCTCGCCGAGAGGGAATCCACCTCCTTTGGCGATGAGCTTAATAAAATGCGTTTGCAGGTAATGGAGAAAGATAACGCACTCGTCCGTTTGAGAGAAAAGCGCCACTCAATTTCCGAGCGTTGTAAAAATATATCTCTTCGAATAAGGGAATGTGAGCTTTCGGCCCAAAACGCAGTAGCCCAAATAGAAAAATCTCGTGCGGATATCGCTTTGATAGAGAAAGAAGAAAAAACTTATGACGAAGAAAAAAATGCTCTGCAAAAGGTAATAGAAAACCTAATTGCCGGTAGAGAAGATAACGAAAAGAAGGCAAACGAGTTGCGTCAAAAATTAAAAGATGCACAAGCAGATAAGGAAGAAGCTTTCCGTTATCATACAACCTTGGAATCCAGACGCAGCTTGCTCACCGGTGAGTACGAAGAAGTGTCCGCAAAGTTGTGGGATGAGTACGAGCTTACGTATTCGACGGCTGTTCAGTTTAGGTTGCCAGAGGAGAATATGAAAAAGGCGCCTTCAAGACTTAACAGCTTGAAAAACCAAATACGCGCTATGGGCAATATTAATGTTAACGCCGTTGAAGAATACAAGGAAACCAAAGAAAGATACGATTTCTACACTACGCAAACAGACGACCTAAATAAAACCCGTCGCAGTTTGGATAACGCTATAGAAAAGCTTGAAAGCAATATGAAAAGCGCATTTAAGCAAACATTTGTGCAAATTAATACTGCTTTTGGCGAAGTTTTTTCAGAATTGTTCGGCGGCGGTTCGGCTAAATGTGTGCTGGAGGATGAGGATAATCCTTTGACCTGCGGCATTGATATCATTTTAAGACCTCCGGGAAAGAGCATAAAAAATATAAACCTTTTATCCGGCGGAGAACAAAGCTTTGCGGCAGTGGCGTTGTATTTGGCACTGCAAAGGATAAATCCTGCGCCTTTCTGTATTTTTGATGAAATTGAATCCGCTCTTGACGAGGTTAACGTTGCGCGTCTTGCTTCTTATATAAAAAATCACAGTGAAGCAACTCAATTTATTATGATAACCCATCGTAGAGGGACTATGGAAAACGCAGATGTAGTTTACGGCATCACAATGAAGGAAAAAGGCGTTTCTGATTATATCAAACTTGATATAAGAGCACTGGAACAAAATATTGAGTACAAATAAGGAGTAAAATATGGGCTTTTTTGATAAGCTGAAAAACGGTTTGAAAAAAACAAAAAATGCCATAATGGGCAAAATCGATACGTTGTTTTCGTCTTACGACAAGATAGATGACGATTTCTATGATGATCTTACAGATGTGCTTATAACTGCAGATTTGGGTGTACCGACCGCAGATTTTGTAACCCAACGACTTAGAGAAGAGGTAAAGGCTAACAAAATCAAGTCTGCTGCAGAGGCTAAGGATTTGCTTTTAAAAATCCTTGCCGAAACAGTGGGCGATGGCGGAGAGCTTAATCTTGACACAAAGCCTTCTGTTATCTTGGTTATTGGCGTTAACGGTGTTGGCAAAACTACTTCTATAGGTAAGATAGCGCTGGATTTAAAAAAACGTGGCAAGAAGGTTGTGCTTGCGGCTGCAGACACTTTCAGGGCTGCCGCTATAGAACAGTTAGAGGTATGGGCACAGCGTGATGGGGTAGCCATAATAAAACAAAGTGAAGGTGCAGACCCCGCGGCAGTTGTATATGATGCTATAAGCGCGGCAAAGAAGCAGGATGCAGATGTTTTGATTGTGGATACGGCAGGCAGACTCCATAACAAAAAGAATTTGATAGATGAGCTTGCAAAAATAAACCGTGTTATAGAGAGAGAGCTTTCCGGTTGTTCCAAGGAAACCTTATTGGTGCTTGACGCTGTTACAGGGCAAAACGCTTTAATACAGGCGAAGGAATTTGCAAAGGTTGCAAATATTACGGGCATAGTTCTTACAAAGCTTGACGGTACTGCAAAGGGCGGTATTGTTTTGGCCATTAAAAAAGAACTTGGCATCCCTGTTAAATATATCGGTGTCGGTGAAGGCGCTGAGGATTTACAGCCGTTTAACGGTGATGATTTTGTAAGGGCGATGTTTGAATAATGAAAACCATAGTTATTGCCACAAATAACAAGAACAAATTGGCAGAATTCAAGCGCATTTTTTCCTGCGAACAGGGGAGTGGGTATCGTATACTTTCTTTGGCTGACGTAGGGTTTTGTGAAGAAATAGAGGAAAACGCCGATACCTTTCAAGGCAATGCGTTGCTAAAGGCGAGGGCGGTTTCGAAATTTACAGGCTTGTGTGCTGTCGCTGACGACAGCGGCTTGCAGGTCGATTATTTAAACGGTGCACCGGGCGTATATTCCGCCCGTTACGCCGGAGAAGGCGCATCTTCTTCCCAGTTGATAGCTAAGCTTCTTTCAGAAATGAAGTGCGCAGCCGAGGATGAAAGAACGGCACGATTTGTTTCTGTAATGTGCGCATATTTCCCCAACGGTCAAACCGTTTTTGCGGAAGGAATTTGTGAAGGCTCTATTCTGTATGCGCCCGCAGGGGAGAACGGTTTTGGTTATGATCCTGTGTTTTACTATCAACCAATGAATAAAACCTTTGCGGAAATGGATAGCGTTGAAAAAAATTCTATCAGTCACAGGGCTTTGGCGACAGCAGATCTTCTTGATAAACTTAAAAATATTGATAAGGTTGCGTTTGATGACTCTAACGCTTGACAATTACCGATTTGCAGTGCTAAAATGTTAATGCAGTAATGATGTAGGAGGGGTATGGTGTCTAAGCTTAAAACTATTTGGGATGAAATCGTTGAAACTATAACGTCGGTTGAGTTTTCGCCCATAAATGATATAGTTGATATTTTGCTGGTTACGGCGATTATATATTTAGCCTTTAAGTTTTTACGAGACAGGCGTGCAGGCAAGCTGGTTGTCGGTGTTATTCTGTTTTTTATACTTTTGCTTATAAGTAACGCTTTAGAGCTTCGCGCCTTATCTTTCTTATTGCAATCAATTACGCAGGCTGGCTTGGTTGCTCTTATTATACTTTTTCAGCCGGAGTTTAGAAGCGCGCTTGAAAAAGTCGGAACGGGGTCTATTAAGAATATAAAAGGTATGTTTACAGGCGCAGGGATGAAAGAAGTTGTAGTAGGCATTCAGGAGCTTAGAAAAGCTACAGAAAATCTGTCTGCAACAAAAACAGGCGCTCTAATGGTTATCGAATGCGAGACTAAGCTCGGCGACGTAATAAAGAGCGGTACGGTTATCGATGCGGACATCAGTTCTATGCTGATAGGCAATATTTTCTATAACAAAGCACCTTTGCACGATGGTGCTATGCTTATAAGAAATAATCGCTTATATGCAGCGGGATGTTTTTTACCCCTGTCGCAAGATCCCGATATTATGAAGGAGCTTGGCACAAGGCACAGGGCAGCAATAGGAATTACCGAAGTAAGTGATGCTGTTGTTATCATAGTTTCTGAAGAAACCGGTATAATTTCCGTGGCAAGGGATGGGAATTTGGAAAGAGGACTTTCCGGTGCGGCGCTTGAAAAGTTGTTGCTTGATTTGCTGTTAACGGAAAACGGACCTAAGTTTGGCAGGCATAACAAGGAGGATAAAGATGCGTAGTTGGTCTACAATGGGATATATATTAATTGCCTTTGCTTGCTCTTTAACTTTGTGGTTTTATGTTGCTGATTATGACAGAATTACAGAAGAAGAAATTAAAAACGTAAAAGTTGAATTAATATTGCCTTCCAATGAAAATTTGTCTGTGGAATCGGGCCTTGATAATTATATCACTGTTAAGGTGAGCGGCAGAAAAGCTGATGTCGAAGGCATGAGCGCTAAGGACTTGCACGCCTTTATCGACCTTTCGGGTATTAAAGAGGAAACAAGCAGAGCCTTTGAAGTACAGTTTGAAAAACTACCCAACGGAGTAACTGTTGTTAACAACAGAGATATACCTAAAATTTCTGTTGTGTTGGTAGAGTCGGTTATCAGAGATGTGCCGATTAAAGCCGATATTAAGCATTCCATAACACAACCTAACTTTATCGAGACAAGCTGTGTGCCAGGCTCGGTGAAAATTACAGGCTCTGCGAGTATTGTAAATAGTATTGCAACCGCAGAAGTATACGAGGACGCGGGTAAAATCGATGGTGATTGCTATGTTATGGGAAAAATTGTTTTAAAGGATGCCGGTGGTAACATCATTCCTCAAACATATTTGGATTTAGATCAGACCGAGGCAAAAGTATATATTGATGTCTTTACAAGAAAAGAGCTTGCAGTAGATGTTAAATTTACGGGTGGTATATACAGCGCAGAAACCTCTGGCGCAGAAATTCATTGCAATCCTTCAACCGTAACAGTTGTGGGACCTTTAAAAACCTTGGAAACTAAGAAAAACGTGGAAGTAGAAATCGATGAACGTGATATTTTAGGTTCAGATTATGTATGTAGCGTTGAGTTACCTGATTTGTCTAAATACGTAAATGTGGAATATGCCAACGATGCGAAAGAGGTGGAGGTGTCGATAAGGCATACTTTGATTACGTCTGCCGTTTTGGATATAAGCACGGACGACATAAGCTTTATAAACGATGAAGATTTTGTTGTAAATGTTACAGGCATTCGCATAGATGAAGAAAGTTACGGCGACACTGCTCAGGTAATGTTCATCGGTCTTCGCGAAAGCGTAGACAAGCTTTCTTTACAGAAATTAGATTTGGAATTGGATTTAGGTGCGCTTTTAGAAAACTATGAAGAGCCTTTTGAAGTCGGTCAAATCTTTACAATTTCCGATATCGTTTTGGAACGCCCCGACGCTACCGTAGGTGACGTGTTTACTCCAAACGAAGTATATATTTCGTTAGAGATTAGTTACGATCCGATGGAGGGGAGTTTAGAGGAGCAATCTTCCGAAGAAGAATTAGAAACGGCAACAAATGCCCATAATAACGAGGAATAAAGATGAGAGCCGAAGGAGTTGTTGTTTCTGTCAACGGTGACAATGTAACGGTATCTGTTGTACAGCAGTCTGCGTGTGCAGGGTGTAATGCAAGCTGTGCGTCTTGCCACAAAAAGATATACCACGATCTAACGGTACAAATACAATATCCGCCCAACTCGGTGATGTTGTTTGGGTGGAGAGCTCTGCCAATAGAATACTGCTTATATGCTTTTTAATTTTTATGCTTCCGCCGAT
Source organism: Oscillospiraceae bacterium (assembly GCA_015064945.1). Classification (GTDB taxonomy): domain Bacteria; phylum Bacillota; class Clostridia; order Oscillospirales; family CAG-382; genus SIG636. Next base: position 22,332 of record SVRF01000015.1, read on the forward strand.
TTTGGCGGGCGTATGTTGCGCGTTGCTGTGGGATATTGCAGGGGCGGCAGTTTTAACGTTAATTTCTATCGGTATTGCTGTTTTGTGCTTTGCAATGCTGTACTTGACTCTTGGTAAAAAAATAATTGCAGGCAACGATTATAGGCTTGTCAAAAAGTATTAATGATTGGATGATAGATTTAGTGGATAAACAATGGAGAGTAAAACCCTTTGATGCGGAAAAAGCGAAAGTTCTGACGGAACAGTTAGGGCTTTTGCCCTTGACAGCTCGTTTGCTTTGCATAAGGGGACAAGATGACTGTAACAGAGCGATGAACTTTATTGAGTGCAACTTGGGGTGTAGGTATGACCCCTTCTTGCTTAAGGATATGGATAAAGCAGTTGCACGTATCAAGAAGGCTATTAGTGATAAAGAGCGTGTTTGCATTTACGGCGACTACGATGTGGACGGTGTTACCGCTACAACGATTCTTTATATTTATTTGACAGAGCACGGCGTTCCTTGCGATTATTTTATCCCCGGAAGATTAGAGGACGGGTACGGTCTTAATAAAAGAGCTATCTCTTCCTTGGCGGGGAAAACTGATTTGATTATTACTGTTGATACGGGAATTACGGCAGTTGAAGAAACAGAATACGCTAATTCTTTAGGAATAGACATGGTCATAACAGACCATCACAGCTGTCGTGAAATATTGCCTGACGCCTGTGCAGTAGTAGACCCTCATAGAACTGACTGCGAATATCCGTTTAAGCACTTAGCGGGTGTGGGAGTTGTTTATAAGTTGCTTTCGGCACTTGAAGGAAGTACAGATGCAATTATTGACAAGTTCGGGGATATAATTGCTATCGGGACCATCGCCGATGTTATGCCCATAGTAGATGAAAACAGGTATATAACCGCTGTCGGCATAAGTAAATTACAAAACACAAAAAACCTTGGATTGAAAGCTTTAATGGAACAGTGCAACCTGAAAAATGCTGACAGCAAAAAGGTCAATTCTGTAAACATAGGCTTTACTATTGCACCAAGAATAAACGCCGCCGGTCGTATAAAAAACGCAAAAAGCGCAGTAGAGCTTTTGCTTGCTGACAGCCAAGAGGCTGCTGAGAGACTTGCTGCGGAGCTTTGTGCGATAAATAAAGAGCGCCAGAATACTGAACAAAAGATATACGAAGAGGTTCAACATCAGTTGGAAGAGCGGAAGGGTGATAATGTTTATGTTTTAAGCTCTGACGGTTGGCATCAAGGTGTCATAGGTGTTGTTGCTTCCAGGATTACCGAAAAGAGCTCTCAACCCTCCATATTATTCAGCTTCGACGGAGACTTGGGTAAAGGCAGCGGCAGAAGCATAAAGGGTTTTTCGATGTTGGATGCTTTAAAGTACTGTGACGAACTGTTGGAAGAATACGGAGGGCACGAATTAGCGGCAGGACTGACCATACGTCGTGAAAATTTGGATGCTTTTTGCTCTCGTATCAACGAATATGCCTTTGAAAAGGTAAAAGATGCTAGGGAAGCGACAGTAATTGAGGCTGACAGTAGTGTTTCTGCTGAAGAACTTACTTTAAAACAGGCTTATGAGCTTAGCAAGCTTGAACCTTTCGGTCTGCAAAACCCTGTTCCGCTTTTGCTTTTGAGAGATGCATGCATTACGGATATAACACCGTTAGCGTCCGGAAAACACGTTAAGCTGTTGTTAGAATGTAAAGGAACGGCTAATAAGCTTACCGCCATTTATTTTAATATGAAATTCAGCGAGTTCCCTTATAGAGTGGGCGATCGTTGCGATTTATTGTTTACTTTGGAAGTGAATGAATTCAGAGGGGTAAGCGAGGCCAAACTGTATATTAAAAAGATGAGGTGCAGTTTTGCAGCAGAAGCTGAGCACAAAACTCAGCTGGCATATTACAATTCTGCAATTGATCCCAATAACCGTGAAGAGCTTCCTCAAGAGTCTTTGCCTACACTTTCTCAGTTCAGAGCGGCGTTTAGATTTTTAAAAATGGAACTGGGAGAGAGAAAAAAAAGACTTGCTCTAAGCTACATACAAAGAAGGATGAACGATACAAGCGATTGTGACGGCATTAGCCTTTGCTCGTTACTTATAATTTTTGATGTCCTTAGGGAATGCAAGCTTGCAGAATGCGAATTATCGGATAGCTGCAAAATGGTCGATATACGCTTGTTACCGTTTAAAGAAAAAATCAACTTGGACAGATCACCGCTTCTAATACAAATCAAAAGCAACCACAAGTTTTATTAAACATATTTCGGGGGTGAGCAAATTTGTTACGCACAATAGATGAATTACTGGAACTGATTAAGGATAAAGCGTATTTAGACTCAGAAAAAATAATAAAGGCGTACAATTTTGCCGACGAACTGCACAAGGGACAGTTGCGCCGTTCCGGAGACCCTTATATAACACATCCTCTTTCTGTTGCAGAGATCGTTGTAGAGCTTCAGCTTGACACGGATTCTGTGTGTGCGGCTTTGTTGCACGATACGGTTGAAGATTGTTCCGATAAGATGGATAACATCTTGTTAAAGATAAAAAAGATTTTCGGTAATGATGTTGCGGATATCGTCGACGGTATTACCAAACTTATACACATTACCTTGACGACAAGGAAAAAGAAAACGTAGAAAATTTAAGAAAAATGTTTCTTGCAATGTCGAAGGATCTGCGTGTAATATTTGTAAAACTTGCCGATCGTTTACACAATATGCGCACGCTTGATTTTAAGAGTGAGGAAAAACAAAGGTCCATAGCTCTCGAGACTATGCATATTTACGCCCCCCTCGCACACCGCTTGGGCATACAGAAAATCAAGCATGAACTTGAAAATTTATCTCTTAAATATCTTGATCCCGTAGGATATGATGAAGTAAAGAGCGATATTGAAAGACGATACGGTGAGAATAAGGGTTTCCTTGACCGCGCAAGACTTATGGTTGAAGAAAACCTCTCCGCATATAATATTAAATATCACCTCGAGGGCCGTGTAAAATCTATTTTCAGCATTTATAAAAAGATGTTTAATCAAGGGAAAACCTTTGATGAGATATATGATTTTTATGCAATGCGAATAATTGTTGATAACGAGTTGGATTGCTACGCCGCACTTGGCACGATACACGAGCAATTTAAAAGCATTCCCAATAGATTTAAGGATTACATTTCAAATCCCAAGCCCAATATGTATCGTTCTTTGCATACAACCGTTATGGGACATGAGGGCATTCCTTTTGAGGTTCAAATAAGAACATGGGATATGCACACTGTTGCAGAATACGGTCTTGCTGCTCACTGGAAGTACAAAATCGGTGAGCAGGCAAAAAAGGATATTGATGAAAAGCTTTATTGGATAAGGACTTTGTTGGAATCAGATAGGGGACTCAATGATACAGATGAGCTTATCGGTCCTTTGAAAATTGATCTGTTTGAAGACGAAATCTTTGTTTTTACCCCTAAGGGGGATGTTGTAAACTTACCCAGTGATAGTACGCCAATAGATTTTGCCTATGCAATACATTCCGCTGTGGGCAACAAAATGGTGGGTGCAAAAATCAACGGGAATATTGTACCAATAGACTGTAAGCTGCAAACTGGACAAATTGTAGAAGTCCTTACATCTACGGTTTCAAAAGGACCAAGCAGAGATTGGCTTAAAATTGTAAGAACAAGCGAAGCACGTAATAAAATACGCCAGTATTACAAAAAAGAAAAGCGAACTGAAAATATTGCACTCGGTAAAATGGAGATCGACCGCGAGCTAAAGCGTTACGGTAAGAGCTTTTCCGAGGCGCAAAAGACTGAAATTGTCGGCAATATAGCTACAAGAATAGGTCTTAACGATGCGGACGATTTGTATAACAATATCGGCTACGGCGGACTTACGATTTCTAAAATATCAATGAAACTAAGGGATGAATTCGAACGTGTAATTAATCCCGAAGCAGGGCAGGATGCCGTAAAACAACCTCAATTACAAAGGTCTGCAAAGCTTTATTCGGATTCTCAAAGCGTAATAATCGATAGTGTTGAGAATTGCGAAGTTAAATACGCCAAGTGCTGTAGTCCTATTCCGGGCGATACTATTATCGGCTTCATAACCAAAGGGCACGGTGTTTCTATCCATAAGTTTGATTGTCCCAATGCCGTTGCGGGTATGAATGACCCTTCTCAGGCGGACAGGTGGATAGTAGCTTCCTGGAACGACCGTGCCATTTCGCCTGAAAAGCATATCGGTAATTATGATGCTCTTATATCGATTTTTGCTATTTTTAACAAGACTTTATTGGCAGATATTACCTTGGCGCTTACCGATATGAATGTGTCTGTAAGTACAATTTCTATTTTCAGAAAAGGCGATACTTGTACAGTTGAGGCTTCGTTAAAATGCAGCAATATAGAACATTTACGTTCAATTATGTCGGGACTTAAGCGACTCAAAAATGTAACAGATGTTGTAAGAGGTGGCTGATGAGAGCTGTTGTTCAAAGGGTGTTTTCCGCATCCGTTTCCGTTGATGGAAAGTTGATTTCTTCAATTGAAGAAGGTCTTTTGGTTTTTCTCGGTATAAGCAAAGAAGACACCGAAGAAACGGCAAAGAAACTTGCGCGTAAGGTTGCGGGGATTAGAATTTTTTCTGACGAGAACGATAAAATGTGCCGTTCTGTTTCCGATATCGGCGGAAAGATTTTGCTCGTTTCAAATTTTACCCTGTACGGAAGTGTGCGGCATGGGTACAGACCTGATTTTATGAAGTCTGCAAACGGTACCGTTGCCGAACCTTTGTATGAGCTAGTGCTTAAACTGTTGAATGATACAGTTGAATGCAAGGGTGGTGTTTTTGGCGGAGATATGCGCGTAGAGGTTGTAAATAACGGACCTGTTACCGTAATAGTTGATACGGATGAATTGTAATTATGGTTTTAAATGTTGATAACAAGACTGATTATCTAAACGATTATCATTTTCAAACTTTGTGTATGCTGTATTTTCCGGGGGAAAAGTTTCCGCCCGGTATTACTGAAGCGGAAAACAAGGCTTATTTTTCACTTGCGGAAAATGATGGGAAGATATATGCAAAAGTAAAACTGTTTGCGGGCAGTAAGAGCGCTGAAGGTTCTTCTGTCCTTTGCAATGATGATTTTACTATTCCTGTTGACGGTGCCTTTACAGCACAGGCGGCTGTGGGGGTCGCTTATTTGGAAGCAGGGCATAGGCTTTTCGGTTTTTTGCCGCCTTGGGGATATTTGACGGGTTTACGCCCTGTAAAGCGTGCAAGATATTATCTTGACAAGGGTTATGATGAGCATACCGTGCACAGTTTATTCACTAAGGATTATAAAGTGGCAGAAGAAAAAACACGACTTAGCCTGGATATAGCGAATACAGAAGCAAAGATGCTTAAGCCATACGGAAATAATGATTGCTGCCTTTATATTGCAGTACCCTTCTGTCCTACAAGATGTGAATACTGCTCCTTTGTGTCTTACAGCAATGATAAGCTTTTCAAAACTATACCCGATTATCTTGTCAGACTTGACGAGGATTTAATAAGAACCTCAGAGGTTATAAAACGCACGGGTTTTAAGCTTCGTTCAATTTATATAGGAGGCGGCACACCTTCTGTTTTAAACGAAATGCAAATAGGCCGTATTCTAGACAGAGTCACCGAAAAGTTTGATCTTTCAAACCTTAACGAGTTTACATTCGAATCGGGAAGACCCGATACTACAAACGCTTCCAAGCTTGCACTTGTAAAGAGCTACGGTGTAGACAGAGTAAGTGTCAATCCTCAAACTACAAGAGATGAAGTTTTAAAGAGGATCGGCAGGGCACACAGTTCAAAACAGTTTTTTGAAGCGGCAGAAGCGGCACTTTCCGTTGGCTTTAAATCCGTAAACGGTGACCTTATCGCAGGTTTACTCGGTGATGATTTTGAAGGCTTTTCTAAAAGTCTTGAGGACCTTATCGGTCTTGGGTTTAACAATATAACCGTCCACACTCTTTCCGTGAAGAACGCGGCGCCTATGCGTTTTGACGAGAGCGAGGTCTACGATGCGGACGGGACTAACGCACGCAAATGCGTGTCCCATAGCTATAAACGCTTAGAAGAAGCAGGTCTGAAACCTTACTATCTTTATAGACAAAAAAACACCGTGGGGAACGCAGAGAACGTAGGGTATGCAATACCCGGCACCGAGTGTGATTATAATGTTTTGATGATGGAGGAGACTAATACGGTCTTTGCTTGCGGCGCCTCCGCCATAACAAAGCTGGTTGCGCCGGATGGCGGTAAGATAGAGCGTATAGCGTTTCCTAAATATCCGTTTGAATACCTTGCCGCACCTCACGGTATAGGCGAGGATAAGATATACAGTTTTTTTAATGGTGGTAATAATGGATAAGTATTTTTTTGATATGCAAAAAGCGTTTGCAGAGGATGAAGCGTATTATGAACAAGCTGTGCTTGATGCGGCACAACAGATTTTACAAAAGCCAACCGTTAAGATGGTTTTTGTAACAGGCGGTTCTTGTGCGGGGAAAACTCCTACCACGGAGCGCTTGGCTCATTATCTTGCAGAGCATGGCAGAAAGACGGAGCTTATATCGCTTGATGACTTTTACAGAAATCCGGAAGATGTAATAAAATACAACGATGACGGGACGCCTGATTTCGAATGCCCCGAGAGCCTTGATTTGGAGTATTTGCATGAGTGCTTTTCTGCGCTTTGCGAAGGAAGAACGGCCTATATGCCTAAGTTCGACTTTAAAAAGAGAAGGAGAAACGATGTACTTGAACCGATGAGTCTTGAGGAGGAAGAACTGTGCATCGTTGAAGGCTTGCACGCTTTAAATCCTGAGGTTTGCGGCGGTTATATCCCTGCTGAAAAGACATTTAAGGTGTATTTGCATACAGAAACTGACGAATATGATGAACCGCGTTTACTCAGACGAATAGTGAGAGATTACTATAAACGCAATGCGAGTGCAGAAGAAACTATTGATATGTGGGATAACGTAGAAGAAGGGACACGTAAGTATATAGTTCCCTTTAAGGATAACGCTGATATTGTTATTAACACTTATATTGCATACGAGCGCTATGTAATGAGAGACGATGCTTTGCGTATGCTTGCAGAAGTGCCTGAAAACAGCCCTTCAAAAGCCATTGCAGATAAGCTTATTGCTATGATAGAACCCTTACCTTCGTTTTCCAAGGAAATGGTTTCCGATACGTCTTTTATGAGGGAGTTTTTAACCAAAAGGATAGGATAAATGGGAGAAAGAACAGATAAGAGCTTTTTAGTGGAAGCTTCGATAATATCGATATCTAATTTTGCCGTGAAAATAATAGGGGTGCTTTTCAGCATCCCTTTAAGCAATCTTTTGCAGGGCGAAATCGCCGTATTTAATGCTGCATATTCCGTGTACGCAATGTTGTATATGATTTCTACTGCCGGCTTACCTGTTGCTACTTCAAGGATGGTTGCGGCATCGGCAAAACGCGGCAGAGCAAAAGAGGCAAGGCAAATCTATAAAATATGTTTATTGCTGTTTGGCGTAATAGGATTTGTTTTCGCCCTCGCTATGTTTGTATTTGCGGATAAAATTGCGTTGTGGACAACTCATTATAACAGTGTTTATGCCATGCGTGTTATTGCTCCCACATTGTTCTTTATTTGCGTTGTTTCTGCAATAAGGGGTTATCTGCAAGGCCTGAGGAATATGGTTCCCACGGCGGTGTCTCAGTTTATAGAGGCGTTTTTTAAATTATCAATAGGATTGGGGATGGCTTATTGGTCTAACAGTCAAGGGCATTCTCCCGCAGTTCAAGCGGCTTTTGCGGTACTTGGTATAACTGTCGGCGTGTTCTTTGGGATGATTTATCTGATTATATACAGCCGTTTTTCTAAAAATATTTATACGCCGCTTACCGATTATGGGTGTGACAGCAACGGTGCTATAATCAAAAAACTTGCTATGGTCGCACTGCCTGTTACAATAACAAGCTCTGCATTATATATGTCTCATTTTGCAGATACAATTATTGTAAAAAAAGCGCTTATCGGTTCCGGCTTTTCTGAAGCCGTTGCAAACGAAATGTACGGAGCATATACCGGACTTTCTACAAAGCTTGCCGACCTGTTGCCCTCAACGTTTGTTTTTCCTATAGCTATCAGCATCCTTCCTGCTATTTCAGGTGCATTAGCTGCAAAAAAACAAAAGGAAGCAGACGAATATATACATTCTTCGATGAGGATAAGCGGAATTATCGCTTTGCCTTGTTCTGCTTTGTTGTTTGTTTTGGCCAGACCTTTGATATGTGTTTTGTTCGGAAGCACATGGGGAAAACCTATCAGTATGCTTGATGGCGATACGGTAATGCCTGTGGATTTGGCGGCGACAGCGTTGTCTATTTTGGCTATAGGCATCTTTTTCATCTCTTTAGTTTCTACAACAAATGCGTTACTTCAGGCTATCGGTAAAGCATATTTGCCTATGATTGCCGTTAGTGTAGGTGCTGTTTGCCTTGTAGTTTCTGATTTGATCTTGGTAAATATAACAGCTGTTAATATATACGGTGCCCCGATAGGAACGCTTATATGTTACATAGTTGCTTTTAGCTTTAATACTGTTTCTCTTAAACGCAGCGGAGTAAAGTGTGTGTCGCCTGTCACTTTATATGCAAAGCCTTTTATTGCCGCTGTAGCGGCAGGGGCTGCAAGCTTCGGGATATATACATTGTGCAATCTTATAAGCGGGGACGGAAGACTTGTTAATTTGTTCCGTTTAGGCATCTCCGGTGTAGTTGGATTGGTAGTTTATTGCGTAGTAATACTGTTGATAAAAGGGATTACGGAAAAAGAAATTCGACTGCTTCCTATGGGCAACAAAATAGCAACACTATTACTAAAATTAAGGATTATTAAATAAGGGGGCTGAATAATGGCAATATTTGACTTTGACCTATCTGTTGCAAAACTAAAAGCTTTGGATAGGTATACATTTGATGATTTTTGTTTGCTTGTTGAGGTTTTACGCCACGAAAGAGGCTGTCCTTGGGATAGAGAACAAACTCACAAAAGCATACGCAAAAATATGATTGAAGAGGCATACGAAGCGGCAGAGGCTATAGATATTGACAACCCTGAACTGTTATGCGAAGAGCTGGGTGATGTAATGCTTCAAACTTTGTTGCATTCCAGCATTTCTAATGCAAACGGTGGCTTTGACGTGACAGATGTTATAACAGGTATATGTAAAAAGTTGATAATTCGCCATCCACACGTGTTCGGTGATGTTAGAGTCAGCAGTACCGGAGAGGTACTTTCCAATTGGGAAAGTATAAAACAAGCTACCAAGGGTGCAAAAACCGCAACAGACAGTATTGCCGGAATCTCCAAAGCACTGCCTGCTCTGATGCGTGCTCATAAAATCGGTCAAAAGGCGGCTAAACAGAATTTTGATTTTGCTTCCGCAGAAGAAGCATTGTGTAAAGCCGAAGAAGAGATAAGAGAACTAAGAGAGGCCTTAGTGGTTGGCGATGCCCAGCATATCGAGGAAGAGGCAGGGGATTTACTCCTCGCTGTGGTCAACACGGCCAGACTTGCAGGTCTGGATTCGGAAGAAGCTTTGCATAAGGCTAATGAAAAATTCTGTAAAAGGTTTGCATTAGTTGAAAAAAGAGCGCTTTCGGATGGTTGTGAGCTAAAGGAAAAAAGCGCAAAAGAGATGCTTGAACTATGGGAAAACGCCAAGGAAACTGCAAAAAATACATAAATATTGCTATTTTTTTGCAGTTAGCTATTGAAATATTGTTTTTTTAATGTTATAATAGACTCAATAAAATTATTTAAGGAGTTAAATATGAACAAGTCCAATCTTATTGAAAATGTTGCCGCAGCTGCCGGTATTAAGAAGAAGGAAGCCGAACTTGCTGTAAACACTGTTTTTGCATCTCTTCAGAACGCATTGAGCGAAGGCGATAAGGTTCAAATTGCAGGCTTTGGTACATTTAAGGTTAAGGAAAGAAAAGAAAGAACAGGTAAGAACCCCAGAACCGGTGAAGTTCTCGTTGTTCCTGCAGCTAAGGTTCCTGCTTTTGTTCCTGCAAAGTGCTTTAAGGATTCCGTTAACAAATAAGCATTTTAAATTTTGGGGAGGCTTTTGTTGTGCGTCTTGACAAGTTTTTGAAGGTGTCACGAATAATCAAGCGGCGTACTGTTGCTAACGAAGCGTGTGACAATTCCTATGTTACAGTCAACGGCGCACCGGCAAAGGCCTCACGTATTTTAAAAATTGGCGATGTTGTAGAAGTGGCTTTTGGTAACAGAACTTTAAAATTTAAGGTTTTGTCTTTGGCTGAACACGTTTCCAAAAATGATGCATCTGCAATGTATGAGGTTTTAACATAAAGTGTTTGTTTTACGCATACTCTGTTATATATTATAATAGGGGTGTGTATAAATGTCAGAAATTAAAAGCAATTCGTCGGCTATGCTTACAGGGCGGTCTTTTCTAGCTTTAACGGGCATAGATGAAGTCATTAGCTTTGATGACGAACTCGTTAGCTTGAACTCTCAAGGGGCGGTATTGACTGTAGGAGGGCAGGGACTCTCCATTGTTAAACTGTCGCTTGAAAACGGTGAGGTTAACATTTCGGGTAGGATAGATGCAATAGTGTATACAGATGAACAGCCCAAGCGCGGTTTGTTTTCTAAGTTTTTCGGTTAAGCTATGTGGCTTTTTGTAGAAGATCAACGTAGCGGAGCTTTTTTGTATGCTATGCTATGCGGTTTGATTATAGGCGTGTTGTATGATGTTTTTCGAGTTATGCGCGCTGTATGGTGTGGCGGTAGAATACGCTTGTTTTTGGACGATGTGTTATTTTGCGTGCTGTCTGCTATGATATTTGTCGTGTTTTGCTTTAACGCAAGCCTCGGTGTCGTTCGCCTTTTTCTTGCATTCGGAACTCTGTTTGGCTTTTTTGGCTATCGTTTTTCTCTCGGTTTGATTACAGTGCCTTTGGTAAAAAAACTTAAGGCTTTTGTAAGGCCTTATTTTGTTTCACTATGCTGTGCGGTGAAGGTTAGAATTGAACATTTTAGTTCATTGCGTTACACACAGGCACGGATATCTAAAATTTGTAATTTATAAGTCTATTTATGTGGGTTGAGTATTATGGTTACACAGAGAAACACAATTGTTCGTATTACTGTGTACTGTTTAATAATCGTATTTTTGATTGCGATAATTAATTTGCAAATTAATATGAACACGTTAAAGGATACTTTAGAGCAACAGGATGAACAAATCGTTGCTTTAGAAGATGATATTGCTGAATATAAGATAATACTTTCCCAAGAAAAGGACGACGATTATTATGAGCGTCGTGCCAGAGAGCTGAATTACCATTTTAGCAACGAGATAATTTTTTACAACGATTTTGCAGATTGATTTTAAGATTTTAGCAGCGGATGACCGCTGCTTTTTGTTTGGAAGCGAGAAAAGAATGTAGTTGCGGATACAGCCCGAAAATCCTCACTGTTGTGTTGCACTTTAAGTAATTAAAGGTTTTTTGTGAAATGTATACAAACGTCAACGCTTGTTGTAAAAAGTTCTTGACATTTTTATACTAATATGCTATTATAAATTTACAGAAGCAAATGCTTCTGACTATACTTTGAGAAGGGAGTGTGTAGCTACTTCCATATCGGGGTAGCGCACGAAGTAAGGTATGAAATTGACTATCCTTACCCGAAAGTACGAGCTTACGGACGATGTTAAAGAGAGACTTCAAAAGAAGTTGGACAAGCTTGACAAGTTCTTCCCGAAGGAAACAGAGGCAAAAGTGTCTTTAAAGGAAGAAGGTAACAAGGTTCGTGTGGAGGTAACCATTAGACAGAACGGCGCTATCTTCCGTTCAGAAGAAACTGATAAAGAAGTTTACAATGCAATTGATCGTGTTGAGGATGTTCTTGAAAGGCAGATTAGAAAGAACCGCACCCGTCTTGAGAAAAAAATGCACTTTGCCAAGGATACGTTTGCTGATATACCCGACGGCGATATTGAGGAAGAGCTTAAGATATCTAAAGTTAAGCAGTTCGAAATTTCTCCTATGTCTGTGGAAGAAGCGATTATGCAAATGAATTTGTTGTCGCATGAATTTTATGTGTTCAGGAATTACGATACAGGTGCGATCAATGTTGTTTATAAACGCAAGGGCGAAAGCTACGGTGTTATAGAGCCTGTTGATTGAAGTTCCAGCTAACTATGAAAAATTGGTGCCGGGCATAAAATGCCCGGCACTTTTGTACAAAAGTTGTTTTCCCGTTTATCTTGTGTTAATACTATAAAGTTAATATGAAACTAGACTGTTTTAGGAGTACAATATGATATTTGTTGCCAGTTGCCTTTTCGGTATGGAAAAATTTGTGGCAGAAGATATTGATGCCCTTGGTTATAAACGACTTGAAACTATGGATGGCAGAGTGATTTTTGAAGCTCCACCGGAAGCTGTTGCAAGATGTAGTGTGTTCTTCAGATATGCCGAACGGCTTTATGTTTCGGTTGGTGAATTCTACGCCTATGATTTTGACGAGCTTTTTGAAGGTGTAAAAGCTTTGCCGTGGCAAGAGTATATACCTAAAGACGGCGCTTTTCCTGTAAAAGGCCACGCTATAAAGTCAAAACTGTTTTCTGTTCCGGATTGCCAAAAGATTGTAAAAAAGGCAATTGTTGAAAAGCTAAAGAAAAACTACGGCTTAAGCGTATTCCCAGAAACAGGCAAAAAGGTGCAAGTGGAGTTTTTTATTTTTAAAGATAAAGCCACAATAATGATAGATACATCAGGTGTCGGGCTTCATAAACGCGGATATCGCACTGAAGCAAATGATGCCCCACTGCGCGAGACTTTGGCAGCGGCACTTGTAAAACTTTCTCGCCCCAGGGAGAACGTTATTACGGTAGATCCGCTGTGCGGAAGCGGCACAATTGCCATTGAAGCTGCCTTGTTGGTTACTAATACTGCCCCCGGGATGAAAAGAACCTTCGCCGGCGAAAGTTTAGTATTTTTTGATGATGCTATATGGGGCAGGGCAAGGGAGGAAGCTGAATCTTTGCAAAGCTCTTGGTGCGGTGGGATATACGGTTACGACATAGATCCCAAATGTATAGAAGTTTCACGGCAAAATGCCAAGCGTGCAGGTGTGGAAAAATTAGTTGAGTTTGCAGTAGGTGATGTTCGTAAATTCAAATCGCCTGTAGATAACGCTCGTGGCACCATCGTTACAAATCCGCCCTACGGTGAACGTATGAGCGACAGGAAAGAAGCGGAGCTTTTGTATAAGGAGATGGGCAGGGTTTTTACAAAAGAAGTGCCTTTTTGGCAAATTTATGTTTTAACCTGCAACGAGATGTTCGAGCGTTGCTTTGGACGCCGAGCGAATAAAGTGCGCAAATTGTATAACGGTATGATTCCATGCACATATTATCAGTTTTTTAAGAATAATAAATAGTTATATCAAACTTTAGCTTTTGCTGTCATAATGTTTTTGACAAAAGCTATTGAAAAACACGGCAAAATATGTTAAAATTATATTTCGATAAATATACCTTATGAGTAGGGAGGAATAATATTATGAAATTAAGACCTTTGGCAGACCGTGTGGTTATCAAGATGGTTGAAGCTGAGGAGACCACTAAAAGCGGAATAATTCTTACAGGTACAGCTAAAGAAAAACCACAAATCGCAGAAGTAATAGCAGTAGGCCCCGGCGGTTTGGTTGATGGCAAAGAGGTTGTTATGTGCGTTAATATAGGTGACAAAGTTCTCACATCTAAGTACGCAGGCACAGAGGTAAAGTGCGACGGCGAAGAATATTTGGTTGTTAAGCAGTCTGATATCCTCGCAGTTGTTGAATAGGAGGCATAGAGTATGGCAAAAGAATTAAAGAACGGTATTGAAGCAAGAGAAGCACTTGTGAGAGGTGTTGATACCCTTGCAAATGCGGTTAAAATAACGATGGGACCCAAGGGCAGAAACGTTGTTCTTGACAGAAAATACGGCGCTCCCCTTATAACAAATGACGGTGTTACTATCGCAAAAGAGATAGAGCTTGACGATCCCTTCGAAAATATGGGTGCACAGCTTGTAAAAGAGGTTGCAACCAAGACCAACGATGCAGCAGGCGACGGTACTACAACCGCAACTTTGCTCGCACAGGCATTTGTTCGCGAAGGTATGAAGAACGTTGCTGCAGGCGCAAACCCCATGATTTTGAAAAAAGGTATCGATATGGCAGTTGAAGAGGCTGTAAAGTACTTGGTTGCTTCAGCCCAAAAGGTTAACGGCTCTAAGGATATAGCAAGAGTTGGTACCGTTTCTGCGGGTGATGAGCTTATCGGCAAGCTTATAGCAGATGCAATGGAACGCGTAACTTCTGACGGTGTTATCACTGTAGAAGAAAGCAAGTCCAGCGAAACAGGCTGCGAAGTTGTTGAAGGTATGCAATTTGATCGTGGCTATATATCTCCTTATATGGTAACTGATACCGATAAGATGGAAGCTGTTATTGATGACGCACTTGTTCTTATTACTGATAAAAAAATAAGCAATATACAGGAAATATTGCCTTTGCTTGAAAAGATAGTGCAGGCAGGCAGCAAGCTTCTTATAATAGCAGAGGACGTTGAGGCGGAAGCGCTTTCTACTCTTTTGGTTAACAAGATAAGGGGTACATTTACTTGCGTTGCAGTAAAGGCGCCCGGTTTTGGTGACAGACGTAAGGATATGCTTAAGGACATTGCTGTTCTTACAGGCGGTGAAGTTATTTCTTCTGAGCTTGGTCTTGAGCTTAAGGATGCGGATATAATGCAACTTGGTAGAGCAAGACAAATAAAAGTTAATAAGGAAAACACTATAATTGTCGGCGGCGCAGGTGACCCTGCTGAAATTAAGGCACGTGTTGCACAAATTAGAGTTGCAATCGAAACTACTACTTCCGATTTTGACAGAGAAAAGCTTCAAGAGCGTCTTGCAAAGCTTGCAGGCGGTGTTGCCGTTATTAAGGTCGGTGCTGCTACTGAAGTTGAAATGAAGGAAAAGAAGCTTCGTATCGAAGATGCACTCAATGCTACCAAGGCAGCTGTAGAAGAGGGTATCGTTCCCGGCGGTGGGGTTGCGATAGTCAATGCAATTCCTTCTGTTGAGAAGCTTTTAGATAATGTTGAAGGCGATACGTTGACAGGCGTGAAGATTGTTGTTCGCGCCCTTGAAGAACCCGTAAGACAAATTGCCGAAAACGCAGGATTTGAAGGCTCCGTTGTTATAGAAAAGATTAAAACAAGCGGCAAAACCGGTTATGGCTTTGACGCATACAATGAAACTTATGTTGATATGATAGAAAACGGTATAGTTGATCCTACCAAGGTAACACGTTCCGCATTGCAGAACGCTGCATCTGTTGCATCAATGATTCTCACTACGGAAACGTTGGTTGCAGACAAGAAAGAGGATGCAGCTGCTGCAAATGCTGCAATGGCAGCAGGCGGCGGAATGGGCGGTATTTATTAAAATCGGTGTTAAAGCGCTTGCGGCACGCAAGCGCTTTAATTGTCATAGGGTGAGTTATACTATCAAGTGCAACAGTGCAGAAAAAATTGAAGTTCATACAAATCTCTGTTAGAATAGAGTTACCACACACCAAACTAACAAGGAGGACTTGTATGAACTACAAACATCTTACCATAGAAGAGCGTTGTTGTCTACGGGAATATTACAAAAAAGGATATAGCTATCGAAAAATAGCGGAACTCATGGGAAGGAATGTCAGTACTATTTCCAGAGAGCTGAACAGAAATTTCACGCATATGTATGATGTACCAACATATTATCCTCATACAGCTCACAAGAAATATAAATTTAGGCGTTCGTTTTGCCATAGAGGAATGTTTCAAGATCCCAAGAAACTCGAGTACATAAAAGAAAAACTATTACTTACTTGGTCGCCTGAACAAATATCCAACACGCCCTGCGAATTAAAAATGCCTTCTGTTAGAACAATATACCGCTGGATCTATGAAAAATATATAGATGTAAACTTAAAAGTGTTGCGCCGCAAGGGGAAAACTCACGGTAAAAAAGAGACAAGGGGCAAGTTTAATCTCGGCAAATCCATAAGGAAACGTGACCGTTCTGTGTACAAACGCTTAGAGTTTGGTCATTGGGAAGCGGATACGGTAGTTTCCGGAAGAGGCAAATCAAAAGTATGCTTTGCAACATTAGCAGAACGCAAAACACGATTTTACATAGCCATTAAAATGCCAAATAGAAATGCAGATACTATGGCAAGAACGATCATAGCAGCACTATCAGAATTCCCAAGCGAAGCTGTGAAATCCATCACCTGCGACCGTGGAACCGAATTCGCTAATTGGCAAACTATTGAAAAAGAACTAAACTGTTCTGTTTACTTTGCCGATCCGTATTGCGCTTGGCAAAAAGGTACTAACGAAAACCTTAACGGCTTACTTCGTGAGTTCTATCCCAAAGGTAGAAACCTTTCAAGAGTCAGCCCAACCACTCTAAAAAAGAACCTGGCGTTAATTAACGCCAGGTCTAAAAAGGTTCTAAATTTTCAAAAACCAGTTGATTTGTTTGAATTATCTCTCAAAAAGTGTTGCACTTAGTTTGACAATTCATCCATAGTCCTCAAGGAGCAAACAGCTTCTTGGGTGTATTTAATTTTTGTTGACACGTATAGCTTTTATGTGTATAATAACAGTAACAATAATAAAATTGGAGGTGCAGGCAATGGATAGTGGCAGTCCACGATTATGTTATGAACTTTTAAAATTCATATTGCCTGCGTTGGAAATTTGATTATTTGCCTCGCAGGTGGTGTGTTTGTGCACAATTACTTGGGAGGTTTTATTTATGATTCGTTTTTTATTATCAAGTTCGGGCTGTATTGTTGAAAAAATGAAGTTTGAACCCGGGTGTTGGGTGTGTGCAAGCGCGCCCACAGAAGAGGAACAAAACTATTTAAAAAACGCTTTTGCGATTCCCGAACAATTTTTGCGTGCGGCCTTGGACGAAGAAGAACGAAGCCGTATAGACATAGAGGACGATTGCACATTAATAATTGTGGATACGCCTGTTTGCCTCGGTACGGAAAACGGAAACGATTATTCAACTTTGCCCTTTGGAATAATCCTTACCCCAAAAGGTGTCGTAACGGTAAGCTTGAAAAACACCGCTTTGTGCGATTCCGTTATAAGTGGAGCTGTAAAGAACATAAGCACAAAAAAATACAGAAGACTTGTGCTGAATTTGTTGTACCAAAATGCAACCTTGTTTTTGCAATATCTGAGGCAGGCCGAAAAGGAAGGAACTTTCGCCGAAAAGGCTCTTAATAAAAATACGGGCAACAAAGAGCTACTTAGAATTTTGAAAATAGAAAAAGGTCTTGTATATTTTTCCACCGGATTAAAAGGCGATGAGGCGGTTTTGGAAAAGCTTCTACGGATGAAATTTATAAGTGATTACCCTGAAGATGCCGAACTTTTGGAGGATGTAATAGTAGAAAACCGACAGGCGATTGAAATGTGTGCAATATATCGAGATATTTTAACGCGTACAATGGATGCTTATTCTGGCGTAATATCAAACAATATGAACTCGGTTATGAAACTACTGGCGGCAATAACCATTATTTTAACCATACCGCAAATTGTCTTTGCTTTATGGGGCGCAAATACCCCTGTGCCTTTTGAGCATGATGCCGTAGGCTTTTGGATCGTAGTTGGTGTTGCTGTTGTGTTGACTGCCTTTGCAACGGTTTTTGCAATTTTCAAAAAATGGCTATAATATACGGAGGAATTCAATGAAAATTATAAGCATATTAGCATTATTCTTTTCTTTGGTTTTGACGGCGTGTTCGGTGGTGGTTTGTCCGGAAGATGGAAAGTATTATTGCGAAGAGCTTGACATGACCTGGGACTTTGAAAATAATTATGCGTTTTATACTAAGGATGGTGTGGATTATTTGCTTATAACTGAAGTTGATCATGATGGGCACACAACGATAAGTCGGCGTTCGGATTATGCTGTTGTTTTAGAAGGTCAATTTACTTTTGAGCACAATGTGGTAAGTATTAAAACCGACGGCGGAATGATTTATACTTTTGTTTTCGTGCAATGATAAATAGGGAGGGCATCTCAACCCTCCCTAATTTGTTTTAAGCGCTTAGAATTGGCTTAAAACTTATTTCATAGAATTTTCAGCGTTTTCGATCATCTTCTTAACCATCTGACCGCCAACACTACCTGCTTGCTTTGCGGTAAGGTCGCCGTTGTAACCCTGCTTAAGGTTAACACCAACTTCGCTTGCAGCTTCCATCTTAAACTTGTTCATTGCTTCTCTAGCAGAAGGAACTAAAGTCTTCTTCATTGTTATTCTCCTTAAATATCATAAATCATATTAAATTAGGCTTTTTGCCTCGGTGATATTATGTGCGCTCATTTGTTAATTATGTTTGGAAAAAATAGGTAGCGAAAACGGAGCCACCCCATATTGCGTTAACGGCGCTTTTCAACAAAGCTACTTTGTTGTGCAAATAGCACATTGAAGCGAGGCGAAATTGTGGTTTTAAAGCGGTATTGCACAAAAACAAAAAAATGACAAAAAAAACAAAAAAAGGTATTGACAAAAGGGAAAAAGGGTGTTATACTAACTGAGCCGCTTGAGGGAACGGCCGAAACGAAAGGCTGGCTTGAGAGTGGAGCGGACATTGAAAATTGAACAACAAAGAGACAAACAAGTTCTCGAAAATTCCTTTAAGAAAAATAGGAAGTACACTTTACAGAGTAAAAAGTAAGCAGAGCAAAACAACTCTTGATTGTATACGTGGCAGGACCACGGTATAATACAAATAATAAAGAGTTTGATCCTGGCTCAGGATGAACGCTGGCGGCGTGCCTAACACATTCAAGTCGAACGGAGTTAAATTAATTAATCCTTCGGGAAGCGTTGATATAACTTAGTGGCGGACGGGTGAGTAATGCATGAGCAACCTGCCTTTATGAGGGGGATAACACAGGGAAACCGGTGCTAATACCGCATGTGTCGTACTGATCGCATGGTTGGTACGAGAAAGGAGCAATCCGCATAAAGATGGGCTCATGTCTGATTAGATAGTTGGTGAGGTAACGGCTCACCAAGTCTGCGATCAGTAGCCGGACTGAGAGGTTGAACGGCCACATTGGAACTGAGATACGGTCCAGACTCCTACGGGAGGCAGCAGTGGGGAATATTGGGCAATGGGGGAAACCCTGACCCAGCAACGCCGCGTGAAGGAAGAAGGTCTTCGGATTGTAAACTTCTGTCAACAGGGACGATAATGACGGTACCTGATGAGGAAGCCACGGCTAACTACGTGCCAGCAGCCGCGGTAATACGTAGGTGGCGAGCGTTATCCGGAATTACTGGGTGTAAAGGGTGCGTAGGCGGGTTTGCAAGTCAGATGTGAAATGCAGGGGCTTAACCCCTGAACTGCATTTGAAACTGTAGATCTTGAGAGTGGGAGAGGTAATCGGAATTCCCGGTGTAGCGGTGAAATGCGTAGAGATCGGGAGGAACACCAGTGGCGAAGGCGGATTACTGGACCACAACTGACGCTGAGGCACGAAAGCGTGGGGAGCAAACAGGATTAGATACCCTGGTAGTCCACGCCGTAAACGATGAATGCTAGGTGTAGGGTCGAAAGATTCTGTGCCGGAGTAAACACAATAAGCATTCCACCTGGGGAGTACGGCCGCAAGGTTGAAACTCAAAGGAATTGACGGGAGCCCGCACAAGCAGTGGAGTATGTGGTTTAATTCGACGCAACGCGAAGAACCTTACCAGAG
>SVRF01000016.1 GCA_015064945.1 Oscillospiraceae bacterium
CTGTGAGCCGAGGTTCGTTTTGAACGAAAAAATACAATGTAATGCAGAAAATTCAGGGATGCGTCCCTGAATTTTCATCTTTATGTGTAATTATATTTTTCTTTTTTCGTGGTCTGTGCCTTTATCAGCGGTCTGAGAGAGGTCACCGTGACCTCTCTTGTTTTTTAGAGTTTTTATTGACATTCGATACAACGTATTGTATAATTAAAATGTTGTCAATAATAATTAATGGTAAGGGGGAGTGGATATGTCCAGCGCTTTGAGGAATTTTATAGTTACGTTCATTTTATTTTTGATAATCTTCGGAATAGGCGGTCATGTACTTGCCACTAACGTAATACCTTCCATTATAAGCTCGGAAGCCAACGCCGACAGCTCTGATGATAACACCGACAATAACGAAAATGTAAACTTGCCCGAAGAAAATCTTTCCGATGAAAATAACAGTACAAACGACGATTTTGACAGCAGCAAGATATGTGACACTTATACAATCGCTTTTTTTGGTTTAGGCGTTAACGAAGAACTGGTAGAGATATATTTAATTCACATAAATAAAGATTATAAAACCAGCACATCGGTTTCTATACCGGGAAGCTCCACAGCCGAAGTCGGAGGTTTTTCATTTGAAGACCTTTACCGCAAAAACGGCGCAGAATTTCTTGTTAACAAGCTCCTTTATCTTACCGGCTATACAATTGACGATTATGCCTGTCTAAAAGCCGTAGATCGCAACGGCAGAGGTCATAGCATTACGGATTTGAGTAAAAGGTATACTTTTAATTACAGAGTAAACGAAGCCTTTGAATATCCTGACCCTTCATACGAAAGTTATAGAGAACAGATGGAGAACAACGAAGTTTTATCGGATGAAGAGTCAGACGAAGTATCTTCAGAGGAAAGCACGGAACCAATAATCCGTAATGAATATTTTTCAGTAGAGCCCGGCAATTATGCCTTACACGGCATAACCAACGGCATTAATAACTACGCTATTCTTTTGGATAGTGAGTATAACCCCAATGCATATGCGATATATGAAGATTTCTTCAAGCGCATCGTCAACAACTTATCCTCAAAAGACAGTATAGATGATCAAGCAGCTTTGTTCAGATGTTTTGACAACAAAACTTTTTCTGTCGACAATTATGCCGGTACGGATGTCGCAAATTACTTATTTAAATATAACAATCAACAAATAAGCTGTGATTGTGAAAAAATTTCAGATTGGGACAATTTAAGAACCATTTTAAAGGCCAAAGAAAAAGGCGTTACCGAGTAAATTATTAACTGTTAAGGATGGTGTGAAATTACAATGAAAGTCGAAACAAAATGCATACACGAGGGTTATAAACCCCAAAACGGCGCTCCTTTAGCGCTTCCAATTTATCAAAGCACAACGTATACTTACGACTCTACAGAGCATATAGGTAAACTTTTCGACTTACAAGCCGACGGCCATATGTACAGTAGGATTTCTAATCCCACTGTTGCTTATGTAGAAGAAAAAATCGCAGCTTTGGAAGGTGGCGTTGCCGCAGTATGTATGACATCAGGTCAAACTGCATCTTTCTTGTCATTATTTAACATTCTCGGCGTTGGGGACAGTTTTTTGTGTTCATCACGAATTTACGGCGGCACAATTAATTTGTTTTCTGTTACAATGAAGCGCATGGGAATAGAGTGCATATATTTTGACGACGACATGTCCGATGCCGAAATAGAGGCTCTCATCAAATCCAATACGAAAGCAATATTTGCCGAATCATTAGCAAATCCTGCGCTATCTGTTCTCGATATTCGCAGAATCGCTGATTTGGCGCACAAGCACGGAATGCCCCTTATTGTAGATAACACTTTCCCCACCCCTATTCTCTGCAGACCGCTCGAGCACGGTGCGGACATCGTTATCCACTCCACAACCAAGTATATGGACGGTCATGCTGTGCAGGTCGGCGGTGTTGTCGTTGACGGTGGTTCATTTGATTGGGCAAAGAACGGTTACACTTGTCTTTCCGAACCTGATGAGTCTTATCACGGTGTTATTTACACCGAAAGCTTCGGTAAGGCGGCGTATGCAACAAAACTTAGGACACAGCTTATACGCGACCTCGGCACATACCCACCTGCAAGTGCTGCATTTCTTTTGGATTTGGGCTTGCAGTCCTTGGCAGTAAGAATGGAAAAGCATTCGAGCAACGCGCTTGCTGCCGCCAAATTCTTAAAGCAACACGATATGATAGAAAGCGTTTCTTATCCCGGGCTAGAGGGCGACAAGTATTACGACTTAGCCAAAAAGTATCTCCCTAACGGCAGTAGCGGCGTTGTTTCTCTTACAATTAAGGGTGGCAAAACAAATGCGGTTAAATTTATGGATGCGCTAAAACTTGCCAAAAACGTAGTTCACGTTGCAACCGTCCATACCTGCGTGCTGCATCCTGCCAGCGAAACACACCGTCAACTTACCGATGAACAGCTTTTGGCTGCAGGCATAAACCCCGGTATGATAAGGTTGTCTGTTGGCATAGAAAACATTGACGATATAATAGAAGATTTGAAAAACGGTCTTGCGCAATGCGAGTAACTCTTATTTACGTAGGTTTAACGAGCGAAAAGTTTTATACAGAAGCCTGTGCAGAATACGAAAAGCGCATCGGTGCTTTTGCGGATTTTAAAAGCATTTGCATAAAAGAAGAAAAAATCGAAAACGAAACTTCCAGGGCACAAATTGAAAAAGCTTTATCCTTGGAAGAACAACGTATTAAAGCAGCTATACCCAAAAACAGCCTTATCGTAACTTTATGCATCGAAGGAAAAAGCCTTTCGTCAGAAGGAGTAGCAAAGCTCATCGAGGATAATGCAAGCAAGGGCGTGTCCTCCATTGTATTTGTAATCGGCAGCAGCCACGGAATTTCTACCGCCCTAAAGGCTTCTTCTGCATATAAGCTTTCCATGTCTGCCATGACCTTTCCGCATATGTTGGCAAGGGTAATGCTTACTGAACAGATATACAGGGCTTTTACGATTATCAATGGCAAAAATTATCATAAATAATTTTAAAATATACTTGAAAAGGTTTTATATTTGTGATATATTAGGGATGTAAAAACTCAAGGAGGTGCTTTTATGGCATATTGTATTTCTAAGGACACTTGTATCGGTTGCGGCACCTGCGAAGGCGAATGCCCTATCGGTGCTATCGCTGTAGGCGCAGACGGTAAGTATGCAATCGATGCTGACGCTTGCATCAGTTGTGGCGCATGTGCAGGCGCTTGCCCTGTTGACGCAATTGCGGAATAATTTCGCATTTTAGGTATTTCGCCCACTGACCTTGTTTTTTACATAGGTTGTGGGCGCTTTACTTTTATATGAGTGGTTTTATGGAATATACAAAAACAACGGAAATTAACAACGGTATTTACTTAGAAGAATACACTGACGGTTTGCTCTTTGGTACAGATGCTTTGCTTTTATCGCGTTTTGTCAAGGGCGATCCAAAAAAAGTCGCGGTCGACATTGGTTGCGGAAGCGGCGCCGTTTCTTTACTTTTGCTGTCAGAAAATAAAGCGATGCATATAACCGGTATTGAAATACAGGAAAAGTATGCCCTGCTTTCTTTAAAGAATGCCTCAACAAACGGATTTAAAAATCGCTTTTCCTGTGTTAACGGCGACGCAAGAAACCCGAAGGGTTTATTTGAAGCTGAAAATGCTGATTATGTTGTATCTAATCCCCCCTTTATGAAAGCTAACGGAGGAAAATTCAACATAAACCAAAGCAAAACAATTGCGCGCCACGAAGAATTTTTACCGGCGGATGATTTATGCAAAGCAGCTTCGTTATTTTTAAAATACGGTGGCTCTTTCTATGTAGTTTACCGTCCCGAAAGATTATGCACACTTATTACCGCACTTAAGACAAACAACTTAGAGCCAAAGCGAATTGAGTTTATGATGGCGAATAACGAGCAAAAGTCTCCCTCCCTTGTGTTTGTCGAAGCT
This sequence comes from Oscillospiraceae bacterium, assembly GCA_015064945.1. GTDB lineage: Bacteria > Bacillota > Clostridia > Oscillospirales > CAG-382 > SIG636. The sequence continues at coordinate 4,002 of SVRF01000016.1, forward strand.
AAAAAGGGCGGTGCAGAGGGAGTAAGCATAAGGTTTATAACGCCTTAATAATTATACGGCATTCAGGAGGTGTTAGCGTGAAGAGGATATTATCATTTTTAATAGCGGCAATAATATTATGCTCTAATATTGTGCCTGTCGTTTCGTTTGCACAATTTGACGCCAATCCTTTTTCAGCCTTGGATGAATGCCGTGAAGCCAGCATAAAGCAAGGGCTTGGTCGCCATCTAAACACCTCGGCACCCTCTACAGCAAAAACGCCTTCAAGCGGTTTACGATACGCAGTAAAATTCAAGACTACCCCTTCCCTTTTAACAGTCTATGATTGTGTTTCGCAGTATGACTATACCCTGCTTTCCGACAGCACGGAAAGAATGTTTGCTTTGCGTATTAACAACCTTTCCGATTTTCGCAACAAATACGGAAGCATTGTCGAATTTATTGAGGAAGATGAAAAACTTTCAATTTCCGCAGTTGTTAATGACCCTATGTCTGATACGCAGTGGGAACTTGAAAGCTTGAACGCATACAGCGCTTGGGATATTGCTACGGGAAGCAATGATGTTACTGTTGCAATATTGGACAGCGGTGTATACCGTGGTCATGAAGACTTCGTTGGGGTAGATATATTAGCAGGTTATGACGCTGTTGTGGACACAGAAGGTGTAAATGCTGATTATAACGGACACGGTACAAAAATCGCTTCCATAATTGCTGCCGCCAATAACAACCGCACAGGTATGGCAAGCCTTGGTGCGGGTTTGAGTATATTACCCATACGTGTGAGCGACAGCACGGGGTTTGTGTATTCTACAGATTTTATACAAGCGCTATATTTTGCCGCCGATAGCGGAGCAGATATAATCAATATGAGCTTTGGCGGATATGTGTATTCTGCTGCAGAGGAAGCTGCGGCAGAGTATGCTGCGAGCAGAGGCTGTATTTTAGTTGCGGCTGCAGGAAACGAAGGTACAGACATTAAATACGCCGGAATGAAGGCATATCCCGCCTCTTACGCAAACGTAATAAGTGTTGGCTCTGTTAACAGCAAAGGCGAACACTGCTCATTTTCTCAATACAATGATGCTGTTGATTTAGTTGCCCCGGGAGAAGAGCTTACTGTCGCTAATGCATACGGAGAATACGAAATTGAAAACGGCACATCTTTTTCAACAGCGTATGTAAGTGCCGTTATCGGTCTTGCGCTTTCAGCTATAGATGACGGTATCGGTTTCACATCAGAGCAGTTTGTTACGCTTGTAGCTTCCTTAAACGGTAATTCAAAAAGTGATATTTATGGTTACGGTTTTATCAATGCAGCAGAAATTCTTTCTGCAATTAATCGCCCCCTGTACTCAGGTGTCGTTGATAACGGCGTTTATCACAAAAATATAAACATAAACTTTAATCGCGGATTAGCTTCTTTGGATGGCGAGGTCTTTGAAAGCGGCGATATGGTTCTTGTTAGCGGGAAGCACACCCTTACTATTGAGGACGGAGATGCGCTTATATCCATCGACTTCATTACCGATAATATTCCGTTAACTTATGAATACACTGAGGACGATAACAAGGCTACTATAAATTTCAATCGAGGCACAGCAACCCTGGACGGTGTGCCCTACTTGTCGGGTGCGCCTATAAGCTCCAATGGCAAACATTTATTTGTTCTAACCGGTCCTTACGGAAACAACACTCAATATTCCTTTGAATGTAATTTTAGCGCGCCAGTAATATTCGGAGTAGAAAACGGGGGATTTTATACAGAACCTGTGCGTATTACAACAACTGATGCAGATTCTTTGCTTTTGAACGGGGTTCCTTTTAATTCAGGCGATGTGGTTGCGGCTAACGGCGCATATACGATAACCGCTAACAAAAATAATTCAACTTCAACGGTTCGCTTCACCATAGCCAACCCAGATGTCGCTTTATATGATGCGTCTGTAACATCAGCTAAACTGATTGTAGATGACGCTTATCAAACAGTATGCCTTTACAACGATATAATCTCAGGACTACGCATACTTGACACAGACAATTTAAACAAAACAAAAAGCTTTTTAAGAACAGAATACAGCATACTCAATCATTCGTTTTACGGAGAGTATATAGTTTTATTGCACAGTCAAGGCTTTTCTCTGATCAGTAGAATAGAACTTGCCAACGGAACAGCAAGTCCTACGTATTACAATTTTTCGCGTTCTTCTTTAGCTGGCGTAATCGCTGACGGCAGTGTTGTGTATATATCCGAACATTCTCCAAAAAACTATTCATTACGCAAGGTAAATATAGAAAACAAAAACGACGACTTGATTACCGAGCTTAATGAACACTATAAATATATATGTTATTGTGACGGTACTGTAGCAATAGCTACGGAAAATGGTGTTGTTTGCGGATATAATTTACGTGGAGAGCGAATTTTTAAAAATTCCACAGGTTTTACAGCTACAGGGATAATTCTTTTCGATGACTGTTTTACAACAGGTAAATATATTTACAACAAAGCGTCCAAGGCACCGTTGTTTACAATACAAGATGAAGAAACTCCTATATGTTTCCACAACGGTTTTTTAATAACTGACCGTTCTGTATACGATGTGACATCGGGCATACGCGTCGGACAATTCGAACACCCAATAAACCATATCTTTCTAACAGAAAATGCAGTATACAAATATTTGTCGAATGCAAAAATCGAAGTTATAAAATCAAACGAAGCGTATGAGTTGAATACTGTTAACAAAAAGTTAAATGCGGCCGACTGTACAACAATATACGCAACGGAACCTGAGCAGACATCTGTCTTTTCTGAAACTATAAGTTTGCAATCTAATCACCAGATTACAGATGTAGCTATAGATTTCGAAAGCGGAATACTTTATGCTATAAGCACAGCAGACAAGTCTTTGCTATGCTTTGATACAGAAAATTTTAGTTTTATAAAAAGCTTTAATTTGAGATACGCTCCGTCTTCTATATGTCATAACGGAAAAAATATCTATATTTCCTTTGAAGATATTGCTGTAATTTGTTCATTATCAGGCATTAACGATGAATGCGTATATACTAACAGTCCGCGTGCATATACGGCGATAAAAGCTTGTGGCGACACTATTTTCGGCTTGAATACCGCAGGCGATTTGTACAGCTTTATGTCAAGTTCACCTCAAAATTCTGTTGCTGTAATAAAAGAACAAAAAATAATAGATTTTGATATAGGAAAAAACTGTATTTTTGCTCTTCTTAAACCAAGTACGGTAGCTCTTGTATATAAAATTTCAATGGATAACTTTAGCATCGAGAGTTCAGCTACACTTAATACCGAAATTTGTAATATTGTGGCTACAGAAAACTTTGTGTTTATTGGTAATAAGGCCTTCGACGCAGATAAGCTAAAATTACAGCGTTCTTTCGAGGATGCTGTATGCTTCGCTGACAAACAATACGTTGTTACAAGCACAGCTTTGTACAGAACAAGCAATTTTGAACAGTTGGGTAAACATCCCTATGACACTACCCTGCCGATTTTTGACGACAAACACAATTATTTTAGCTTTTACGGTAATACGGTTTTAAAAGTTAAGGCCTGTTCAGAAAATTTGTATGATGTCCCAAAAATAGAAGGCATTACCGATGATGCAACTTTACAAGGACCTGTAACGCCCACATACAGTTACGGCGTTGGATATGTTGACGGCTCCCAAATTGCCCCCGGTGATTTGGTAGAAAACGGTGGCAGGCATACTTTTACCTTATGTTTACCCTTTGGTATACAAAAAAGTTATAGCTTTTACATTGAAGCCGTTATTAACAGAATAGATTTAAATTACGCTAAGACTACCATTGGCGTAAATGAAAGCATAAGCGCTACTGTTTCTGCTTATCCCTTACCTACAGTTAATGTTGATACGGTTTATGAGGCAAGTAACGGAAATGCCGTAGTATACGAAGACGGGACTGTTATAGGAGTTACTCCGGGTGAATGTGTCATTACAGCGATGACCGTTGACGGTCTGCACAGCGCTTCGTTTACATTGAATATTACCGAAAGTTCCATTATTTTTGACAGTAGTTATTTCAAAGAAAAGGATAACAATATTGTTGGCAACATTTCACCGGGTACAAGCATTGAAGCTATGCTTTCAGCAGTTTCTACAACTAACGGTTTGGTTATTGCCACCACAAAAGACAATATCCATCTTGACAGCGGCGTCATAACCACCGATATGAAAGCCGTGTTGTATAATGTTAACGGTGAATTAATAGACGAACGTTTTTTGTCTGTTATCGGTGATTTAGATTGTGACGGATATATAACCGCAAACGACTATTGCGTTTTGGAAACTTTATCCGCACAGCCTGACAGTATGAGCCTTGCAATAAGAGATGCAGCGGATGTAGACGGAAACGGAAGCATAGACGCTTTTGACGCTTTGACTTTGAAGGAGCATTTGTTGGGTCAGAACTTTTTTACAGACCCCAATACAACCATACAAAGAACTGCACGAGCCGCTATGCATCTGATAATGCCAAATCAAATATCCAAAAACACAACCTTCTCTTCAGGCATTACATTAACGAATGCGCAAAACGTAAGCGGTGTTGCAGGAAAGATATGTTTTGATTCTGCAGCATATACAGTTATCGATGTTTCTGTTATAGGCGCCGCAAATATAGGATTTTATACAATAGAAGCTGACGGCATACACTTTTTTGTTAAGTGTAATCCGCTTCTTGAAACCCAAGTTGTAGCTATAATAAGCTTTAATGCGGTTAAAGCGATAGACGAAGTACAAAATCCATACGTTTCTGTTGAGGACATAGTTCTGTACGACGGTAGCGCCGCAATATGCGCTCCAATCAAGAACACACCGAAGATTTCTGAGACCCCGATTAACGACATAAAAGTGTTTAATTTACCAGACTTTGTATTCCAAGACGAAATTTTAAATTATTCGTTGGATCTGCCTCAAGCCTCTTCATATGTATATATTTCCGCTTATCCCAGCGAAAGCTTCAATATCACGGGTAACACACAATTCGTAGGAGACACAGCAGAGTTTTCGGTTATCTCTAACTCTGCAGAAGGGAAAACAAAATACAACTTTATATGTTCTACGCTTCAAGCAGATATACCTGTTACGGATAATACCAATGTCGGAAAGAACGACAATTCGTTTTTGCGCGATGTTGAAGTATTAAACGGATGTTTATCACCACGGTTTGACAAGGACATCATTGATTACTACATTGTTTGTGATGTTCCTGATAGCGTTAAAATAACCGCTTCTCCGGAACACATAAATGCTGTTGTTTCAATAGAAAATGAAGCTGGGTTGATAACGGTTAAATGCACTGCAGAAAGCGGTTCTTCTACGACTTACCGTTTTCATTTAACGGCGGGTGCACCTTATGAAATTCCTAAAACACAAGATTTTAATATAAAAAAATGGTTATGGATTGCTATTGGTGCAGTTGCGGTCGCTTTGCTTGCTGCCTTAACCAGTCACCAAGTTAAAGTTATAACAAAAAAGGATCGTTAACAAAAATGGGGATGTAAAAAACTAAGTTTTTTACATCCCCATCGCTTTAATTTAACGCTTTTATCTGCAGAGGTTTTCAATATTCATCTCTTTTACATTCTCATCGGTTATAAATCTAAAATCTTCAAATTCAACCATTTTAACCACCTCAAAGCAATGGTTGAGGTCATCTTGATTATTGAACAAGAATACAAGCTTTGTTGAATCCCAACATTTACACGCCATCGTAGCTTTACCTTCCATAAAATGGTCATATGTCAGGATAAACGACTCCTTATCGCTAGGAAAAACCGAAAGTGATAATTTCTTTACAAACAGAAAACTATCTAAATATTCATAAAACGAATCACAGCTAAGAATAGTTCCCTTTCTGTCGGTGTCGCCAAAAACATAGTCGCGTTCGATATTCAAAAGATATACCGACGCATTTTCATCTCCAAGTCTATACAGTACGCGGCCTATTGTAATCTTCGAATCATAAATGTCCGATAATTTTATGTAAAAACCTCTTACATTGCTTTTCATACAAACACCTTTTCGTAAAAAATAGCTTAAACACGATTTGTGTATTAAGCAACTTGTAGTTTAATAATGATAATTTGGTTGATGTTTATATAATAACACACACTTTTAATTTTTTCAATAATAAAATTAATATTTTACATTTAATTTTATAGTATGATGATTTTTTTCGATTGAAGTTGTAGAAAGCTATATATTTGTCCCCGCACTTCAAAAGTCAGACAGTATTACGAAACTCACAAAGTAAACAAATAAGTATGAAAGGGAAATGCCTTGTAATTAGCGAATTTTGTGAAACGCTTGCAAATAGAATGAGAGGTTTAAAAAGGTTAGATATTTAATATTCTGATTGCCAAATCTGAGTTTTTATGATTTTAGTCCTGCTGACAAAAAATACGACATCGAAAAGCCTCAAAAATGTTGGGTTTTATAATTAAACACCATCGGGTCTGAACTCGAGAGTTCAGACCCGATGGTGTTTTTAATTTGGTGGAGGCGTTTGTTTCATAAACGAACCTTTCACCCACGGGAACCGCCTCCGCTTGTTTCTCTATGTCGTTCAAAAGGTCGTTTGTTATCGTTACAGGCTTATCGCCTGAATTGAATATGAGTGTTATTTTATCGTCATACAGATAGATAGCATTGACGAAAATTGCAATGAGGGTTTTCTTGTGCTTTGCTGTGTCCGGGTTCCCTTTCTTCAGGGCGGCAAGAAAAAACTTGATTTCGGGAGCGGTCAGGCGTACCTGCCCCGCCATCTCTCTTGCAATTTGAAACTCTAAATCTTCCCCTTGTTTCTCTATAAGTGCCAGTTGTTCATAAAGGGTTTTGCGTACATTTTCTATATCGCACTCCATAACAGCGGCAAGGAGATTTTTCTTTTTTCTTTCAATATCGGCAAGTTGCCTCCGCATCTGTTGTAAAAGAACGGGCTCCGCCTCTTGTTCGGATACCTTTGCCACTTCCTTTGCAATTCTACTTATGTTTTTATCGGTCAGCAGTTTTCTACATTCAGCAAGTACGAGCTCTTCTATAAACTCCTTGCGAACGTTCTTTTTATTGCATAGTTTTTTCTTCCGGTTGTTGCATATATAATAGTTATGCTTTGCGGTCGTGTGAGACGTGCCTGAAAGCCCGGTCATCATTTCTTTACAATGGCCGCAGAATAATTTTGTTGTAAGTAAATATTCAGCTTTGGCTCTTGCTCTGGCAGGAGCCTTTTTGTTTTTGTCGAGCATTTCTTGAACCTGATTGAATGTTTCATCATCAACAATACGAGGTATGCCGCCCGGTGTTTCCGTTCCGCAGTATGTATATGTTCCTATGTACCGTTTGTTGCGTAGCATCTTCCGGAGCGAATTTTTATTAAAAGCATTGCCCCTTGATGTTACAATATGCCGTTCGTTCATCATTGTAATTATTTCTGTAACGGTTTTTCCGTTGGCGTACATATTGAATATTTCTCTAACAATAGGGGCGGTCTCTTCGTCAATTTGGAAGCGTTTTTCTTTATCCACCTTGAACCCAAGAGCCGTGCCGCCACCAGTACAGAGACATTTTTGTCCGTTTATATCCATACCTCTTTTTATTTTCTGTGCAAGCTCAGCAGAGTAATATTCTGCCATTCCTTCAAGTACGCTCTCAATCAGGATGCCGCTTGCATCGTCCGTTATATTCTCCCTTGCACTTAACACCCGAACGCCGTTTTTTTTCAATGCCGCCTTGTAGTTTGCTGAGTCATAGCGATTACGTGCAAAACGGTCAAGCTGATAAACGAGAACACCAGAAAAGAGATGTTTTGAACTGTCCGCAATCATTCGTTGAAAGTCAGGACGGTTATCTGTTGTGCCTGAAATGGCACGGTCTATATATTCGCCTATAACCTTGTAGCCGTTTGCGTTGGCGTACTCGTAGCAAGTTTTTAATTGCCCTTCTATACTTTGCTCCGTCTGGCTGTGAGAGGAGAACCGGGCATATATTACAACATTCATTTTTTGCCCTCTCCTTGTTCTTGATTTTCTTCGTTAAACTCGTTTTCAAAGAAACGAGTGACAAAATCATATATTGCATCAGCTATTTGTGTTTTATAAAACTTCAATGCCTCATCGTTATTAAGAAATTCGCTATCTTCAGGAACACCCGATTTTTTAATTTTGTAATATTGCCCCATTGAAGCACCAAGAACACCAGTCATAGCAAAATCACAGATAAAAGCAGAATAAAACCTTGCAAATTGTTCAAAAAAGGGTACTTCGGAATTTCCCCAACTACATAATTTATCTACCGCCGCTTCAGTCAATTTTGTTTTATTGCATATATAGTGATAGTCGTCGGAGCTCTCTGTATATTCTCCGAGTAAATGTCCGGCCTTGCACTCCAACACATCACACATACATAAAAACTGTTTTAGAGTAAGTTTGCTGAAATTCCCGTTTTCAGCATTCGATAAAGAGTTTCTACCTATTCTGCCTTCTGTATTGTTGATTAACTGTCCTATGAGTTTTTCTTGTGAATAACGAAGCGTATATTTTCTTCTGCTTATAAGCCGTTCGCCAAGCTCCAAATAAAATTGTTCATCTTGATAATTGTATTTCATATTAAACAAAACCTCTTTTATAACCATTGAAAATTCTTAATACAGTATCTCGCAATAAACATTATATCGTATTATAATAAAATTGTCAATAAGAACGACAAGAAAAACAATAGAAAAGGAGAAAAAAGCGAATGAGCAACCTTGATATTCGCAACGCCGCCGCAAATGCAGGTGTTAAGCTATGGGAAATTGCAGAGGTTTACGGAATAAGCGACACCAATTTTTCAAAGAAGCTCCGCCGTGAACTGCCTGAGCCTGAAAAGGTAAAGATTTTTGCAATCATCGAGCAAATTCACAGCGAAAAAGCCGCCGTAAGCGGTTGACGCATTTACCAATCGGCAAAGCCGAACGATTAAAGCGGTAACGCAGGAAGGGGAAGCAAATGCAGGAAGCGGAAAATTTCATAATAAGTCAAAAGCAAGCTCACGCTTTCGCCGTTGCTGTATTTGCGGACATTCGAGCGTACCGTGAGGCACACCAACAGGAATTTGAGGAATTTCTAAAAGCTGAACAACAAAAGGAAGGAGGCGGCGATAATGAGGAAAATTTTTGAACTGCTCCCGGAAGGGCGAGAAAACGCTATATCCCGCAGGGACTTAATGACGATAACCGGACTTAATGACCGTGAGCTCCGAAAGACAATAGCGGCAGAACGGAGAGCGGGAGCCTTGATTTTGTCATCGACCGATAGCGAACACAACGGTTATTTTCGCCCTGCAAGTGCTGACGAGCTACGGCGGTTCGTTGCTTCGATGACGAGACGAGGCAAGGCGACATTTGCCGCAGTTGCAGCCGCACGAAAAGCCCTTAAACAAATCGAGGCAGAACAGGAGGGCAAAGCTGATGAACGAGCCGAAACAAGAAAAGCGACCGGGCGTAATGATTTACTTTGAAACAAAGAACTGCATCAAGCGGCTTGATTTGGAAGAAAAGGGACGGCTTCTTGATGCAATTCTTGACTATGGAGAAAATCACATAGAACCTAACTTTTCGGAAGAGGAAGACATTGCTCTTTGTGTTGCGTGGGATGTGATTTGCCCCCGAATTGATAACGATGCACACAGATATTTTGAAAAGTGCATAAGTGCACAATATTCAAATTACTGTAAAACGGCAAAGAGCGAAGGAAAAGAACCGCTCCCACGTGGAGAATGGGAAATAAAATATTCCATTCGTAACCGTTCGTAGCCGTTCGCAACCGAACGGAAGAAAATATACCGTTTACTTGCGTTTTTTACCAACACAACATCAATTACAACCCATATCAACCCAACAGCAAAACAGCATATAAAACATAGGTGTGTGCTTTTTCGCTTTTCGCTTTGTTTGCGGTACAACAAATCACAGTAAAACTACAAAATACAAGTGCGATATTTCGTCACGGAAAGGAGAGGGACAAGAAATGAATACGGAAAAAGAAGTGTTCAGTTTATTATCGAGGCTTGAAGCTCTAACGAGGGAAGCGGACGAAGTTGCAGCATCGGCACAACGAATAAACGCCGAACTTGTTTCAATACAACGGGATTTATACAAAGTGCTGAACCCGTCAGCAAAGGGAACAAATGACACACACGCCTGAGAGCGTGAAAGCGTGGCTCCGTTCATACGGTGAACTTATTGCAGATATTGACAACCTTTGCGAAAGAGCCGAGATTTTAAGAGAGAAAGCGTCTTCCCCGTCTTCTCCGATTATTGACGGTATGCCACACGAAAAAGGCGGACATACGGACCGTATAGGAAACCTTGTATCACAATGCGACTTGTTAGAACGTGAAGCGGCTAACAAATTGCAAAAATCGAGGGTGCTTTATAAAAACATCAACACCGCTATAAAGCAGATTAAGGGAAGCGGATGGGCTTATAAAAAAGCCGTGTTACAGATGCGATACCTTGACCTTGCAACGTGGGATGAAGTGCTTGATATGCTTTTTATGAAAAAGCCCGATTTTTTAGATAAAGAAGATAGCTACCGCCGCCGATGTTATAAAATACACAAAACCGCTCTTGAAGAGCTCGCAGAAATATTAAACCAAAATACAGAAAGGAAATTGCAAAATGATGAAACCTGAAACGAAATTCGACCTTGCCAAAATTCAAGCGGCTGTTCTCGGATACGAGGCCGCTTATGATGCTTTTGAAACAGCATACACCGAGCTTAAAGAATATACCGAAGGTGCAAAGGAACGCCTGAGAGAACGCCGTGAACGAGGACACGCCAGAGCACACGAGCTTGAATTACAGCTTGTCGGTTCTCCCTCTCAAAAGTTGCGAGACGTAGAGGCAAAAATCAAGCTCAGGCGTGAAAAGCTCAATGCAAATTGGGCTCACTATGACATCGGACACCAAAGAGCCATTGACGAGCTTGAAGCCGAGAGGGTACGCCTATTAGATGAAATTAGCCGTACACCGTCCACGCTTGAAGAAAGAGAGCTTGAAGCATTACGGGCCTTTAATTACACTTTAACCGTGGATGATAAAGAGCAAATCGAATGGCTTTATAATGTTGCTATGAGTGCATACAATGAGTTGTATCTTGCAAAAGAACGTATTTCCGGTGATATTAAGAACGCCGCAAAAGCAATGGAAAATTACCGTTCCGAGCTTTTGAGGGCTCCGCTTCTTGCTATGGGTAGTAATTATATCAATAACATTAAAGCTGAAGCAGATAGGCTTTGTGGGGAGGAATAAATATGTTACGTGCAAAAATTGAAGCAGGGTTCTCCCTGCTCCTTGATAAAAAGGCGGAAGAAAAAGGTGTATCTATTATTGCCGCTATTCCGCTTCTGCTCTCCGATGTCATACCGGAAAGAATGAAAAGCCTGATTTGCGAAGAATACAGCCTTGAACTTCCTGAAGGTGCAACCTTTTTAGATGCTCTTAACATTGCCAACGAAAAGACACGGGGAGCGGATGATTGATGCCCGCTCCCGAACTGTCAATCATAATTCCGGTGTATAACGTGGGCGACTATATAGAGCATTGCCTTGACAGTATATTGGCACAAACATACAGAAAATGGGAGTGCATACTTGTAGATGACGGTAGCACCGATTGGAGCGGGTATATTTGTAATAATTACGCCAAGCGTGACAAAAGGTTCAGCGTTGTTCATCAACAAAACAAGGGCGTTTCGGTTGCAAGAAATGTAGGTATTTCACGTTCAAAGGCGAAATACATTACATTTATTGACCCTGACGATTTTATTACAAGCAATTACTTTCAGGACCTTATGAAAAAAATGCTTGATGTCGGTGCAGATGTCGCAGTATGTTCTTTCTTTGAAACTTTTGAAAACGGCGAAGAGGGCTTATATAAATTTACAAACGAATTACAGAAACGAGCTAAGGCATTGAGGGAGCCAATAATGTCGGACAATGCCGCCGTAGTAGATGCGTTGTTAGATAATTTCTTTTCGTGTGTATGTTGGGGCAAAGTGTACTCAAAAGAGTTATGGGGTGAAGCTCGTTTCCCCGTTGGCATAGATTTAGGCGAGGATATGATGACCGTGCCCCGTATTATTGCTTCTGCTCGTTCGGCGGTATATGTGCCTGAAGCCGTGTACTACTGGCGGCAAAGAACGAAAAGTCTTTTACACGGAACTGTTACGCAGGAACGCTACGACAAGGATTTAAGAGCATCGGAAATTATGTGTCAGCAGCTATGCGAGATAATGCCCGATAAAAAGAATGATATTTATAGACTTAAACTTGTTTATGATAGTTGCTGTTATGCGAATTTTAGACAGAGCATAAAAGAGCCGACACAGGAAAGCGGCTTGTACTCAATAACCAAAAGTTTATTACAGTTAGGAGATAACTTGAAATGATTAAGAAAGCCATAGAAGGACACAGCTACGCTCTGGCAAGGGGCATTGAAGAATTGCATCAGCACACAGAGCGGATGCAGGATGCTGTCAACGATGCGAGACTAACCATTCGTAACGCTGATTATAGGGACGGGAAATTGTCTGCACACGAAATGTTAAGATACACCGTAAATATGGATATTGCAGAAAATGAATACCGTGAAGCTCAGGCGGTAAGAAGCAAAATAGACCGTTTGCTCTCTTCCTTAAACGCTGAATTACAAAGTATTCAAGAAGTTGCCGTTTTTGCGTTAAATGCAGACGGAATAGAAGCGGATATGTCAGCCTTAGATAAAGAGTTTAAGGCAAAAGGTGGGGAACATTTCTTCGAGGAAGCTAAAAAACTATCTAATCTAAAGTCAGGGAAGCCCTGGCCGAAAGGGACGGCTCGGCTACTTTGGGAAGCATACGGCATACCGATTATTGGTAATGTTACATTTGAAACCGCTTTGAAGTGTGTACTTGAACGACACGGCATAAAGCAGAAAAAAGGCGGTAATGTATAATCCATTTTTATTAAAACCGAAAAGGAGGCGATAGGCGATGAATGAAAAGCAAAAGCGGTTTGCGGAATATTATGCTCAAAATCCGAACGCAACAGAGGCGGCAAAGGCGGCAGGATATTCCGAACACACCGCACGTTCACAAGGACAAAGGCTGTTGACAAATGTTGACATTCAAAAATATATTGCAGAACTTCAGGAAGCGGCGGCCGCTTCTCGCATTGCCTCCATCTCGGAAGTAAAAACCTTTTGGTCCGAAACAATGAGAAGCAACAGCGAAAGAATGACCGACCGTATAAAAGCCTCTAATCTGCTTGCGAAGTCAGCAGGGGTATTTCTTCCGCCCGCTCCGAAAACTGAGGAACCCCACAAAGCCCCGGAAGAAGATTACGAGGACGTAATGTTCTATGATGACCGTTCGGAAATATACGAAGATGAAAACAAGGCTTTAATTTGGCTCCCCCGAAAGAAAACAGAGGGAGAATGTCAAGCGGCGGACGAAACAAATAACGAAGGAGAATAGAAAATGAATTACAAAGAAATATGCGATATTGCGAAAAAAGAGGGTATGAAGCCTGACTATGCCGCTTCATCGGCGAGCATCGACCGACTGAAAGACGTAGAAAAGGTATGTTTACGCTGTTATTCCGCATTACCTGAAGATGCTGAATATATCGGTTCATATCTTTATTACCAGTCAGAACAATCCGGGGATGCTAAATTTTGGGATGCTGTTTGCACCATTACCCAAGATGGCAGGGCTATAATAGGTGTATCTCACGAGCTTATGGGGTGCGGGTCAAGAGAATTTGCCGAGATTGTGTTCCTTCACGAACTGGCACACCTGACAGAGATTGAACACAACGAGGATTTTATGAACCGCTTTAACGAGCTTGAATATGAATACTTTATGAGAAACCGCCGAACAGACGGAGCGGGACCGTACAGACCAACAAAAAAGGTGCATAAATGGTAAAGCTCTACAAAGCCATTTACAGCCGTTTTGAGCGACTTTGATTTTATATTATCGTTTACCCTCTCGAATCGTTTTCCGCTTTTCTCGGTCATTTTGTGAGATTTTGGAGGGGGGTAAACGAGCAACACGGAAAGGAAGGTTATTTATGAAGAATGTAAAATATACGACAGCGGAAAAAGCATACTCGCAAATGATGACGAACTCCGGCAAGTCGATTTCAGCCAAGCAGGGCCGAGAGCGGATGATTGAGCGACAGCAAGGCAAGAAAAAGCCAAGTACACCAGAACAGAGCCGGGAACGAATGATAGAACGGCACAGGAGACCGGGGAAACAGGAATAATAAAAGATACGCCAAAGGTTTTAATGCCTCTGGCGTTTTTGATTTACAGCGGAGAGGGAGCGGCTTATTCTTCCGATGCGTTTATGAGTGAAATATCAAACTGTATTCTTCCCATAAAAACACCTGATGCCGTAGCTGTTTCTTTTTGTGGTATAACTTGAAGTGTTCCGGTCGCAGTATCTTTGTTTTCTTCCGTAATGGTAACGAGAGTATGGGGAGCGTTTTCTTTCGTGAGCTCTACCGCCTCCGCTTCGTTCTCGGATGCAAGAAGAGTACACTTCATTGTGCTTCTGTCAGCATCAGCGATTAACTCAAAATATCCGCTCTCACCGAATGAACCTTCAGGAATGCTGACAACTATGCTTTGTGTCGCTGTCAGGTGTGCATAATCGGCAGAAACGGAAATTGTGTCTTTTTGAGTAAGCATAAGCGAAGAAGGAATGTTGACAGCATACTGACCGTAATTACTATAATATACGGTCGTAGTACTTGATGAACTTTCTTCGACCGTTGCCGCCGATGCAGCGACCGAACACGACATCACCATAAGAGCGGCCATAAATAATGCAAGAAATTTTTTCATTATGTAACCTCCAATATGAAATGAGTTGTTGCACCGTTTAACTCTGTTTTATCGTTAAGAGAATAACAGTAATATGTCAGCGTGGCGGGATATTCGCCTTTATCGAGAGGAGCGGCAAGGGTAAGCTGATATATTGCTTTACCGGGAGCAATCAAGCCCGAACGGTATATTTCCGCTCCACCGTCAAGCGTTATAACCGCCACAAAATAGCAAGGGTTATATTCAGGGTTGAAGATGTCGCACGGTACAGTCTTTTGATTTGCCGGAATTGTCATCTTTTCAAAGCCCGGTATTGAAATACTGTCAGCCGTTCCGCTTCCGATTATTCCGCCCGGTGTTCCGATGTCCTGAGCGTTGCTATCTTCCGTCAGCCCTGATGTGTCGTTTCCCCTCTCTGGTATCCGCTCACCGTCATTATTGAGCAGAAAACCGATAGTTAGACCGCCGATAAACAGAATTAGTGCAATGATGATTATAGATACTTTTTTCTTCATAGGTAATTCTCCCTCCGTTGTAAATCACACAAATTATACAGCTTCAGGCGATTATTTACGAGGCAAAACGGGTGGGTTCTTTTTCCACCGTCTTATTGTTGAATTGTCGGCGGGGCAATAGTCCGCCGCTCCCGATATGGTATTACATATTATTTTCGCCGCATAATGCTTTTGCGGTTCTATGCAATCAGGTATTTGCAAATGGATTGACTTGCACCGGGGACACCGAAACCGCCGTAATAAATATGTTTCTTTTTCTCCGTCATCACGAATAACGAACCGTAGCCGCTTATCGTACCCGCTCATAAGGAAATTACAAGCAGGACACAAAGGCGGCTCTTGACTACAAATTACCTTTACATTGTCAACGGTATTCTCTACCCGGTAATGCTTAACTATCAGCATAAGCAAAAAGCAGAGGCACGTTGCCCCTGCTTTGTCGTTCGGTAATGTTCCCCTTAACATCTTTCTTTGATGTCGTGAGCGGAATTTTATTGTTCTTTTGTGTCCGGTTCTCCGTCCTGCATTATAGCGGATAACTCCAACAATGCGGATAGCACTTTCTTTATTTGCGGTTGGTGTTCAGGTTTAATGCGTGATAACTGTTGAGCAATCTTGTAAACATCATCGTTTTGCCCATTGTTTCCGAAAATAATAACATCGGAGCTTATGCCGAACAGAACACATATTTTCTTTAACGCATCTAACGAAACAGCAGAGACACCCCGTTCTATTGCACTAATATGATTAGGGGACAAATCCAAAATTTCCGCCAAACGCTCCTGAGTATATCCCGCTTGCTCTCTTGCCGTTTGAATATTTGCACCGATTTCTATATTTATATCCTTTTTTGTACGCATAGCATACCTCCGAAACCTTATATAATTAGTTTACCTAATGACACGGTAATTAACCATAAAGCAACATCGTTATGTTTTCTAACGACACCGCATTGACAACAACAAGAATAAGTGGTATAATTACTATGTTTACAAATAGGAGGTATTTGTTTATGAATAAGGAACTTGTATTAAAAGTTATTAAGACAAAGCCGGGAAAAACCGCTATTGTCTTTATTGCGTTATCGGTGTTCAGCTTATGTGGCGGATTTGTCGATATTGCAAACATCGGAGCCGGATTGTTCGGTTGTGCTTTATTTTTCGTTATTGGTGCTGTTTTCTTCAATAAGGGCAAAAAAGAAGTTGAAAACCCTGCAAGCACTTCCGCATCTGTTCCCGGCTCTTCCGCTCCCTATACTTCCGCTCCGATACAGCCAAAATTCAAGCCTACAAAAAAGGTTGAAAAATACTTTTATGTGGATGAAGTAAATAAGCAATGGTGCGTACCTTGTAGCAAGGAGAGTAAGGCAGTCTATAACTTTTCCGATTTGTTAGACTTCGAGCTCATAGAGAACGGAAACACCGTTACAGGCGGCAGCATCGGAAGAGCGATAGCCGGAGGTTTAATATTCGGTGAACGTGGGGCAGTCATCGGCGGTATGACCGGAAAGCAAAAGCAGACTTGTAATAAACTGCAAATCAAAATCACCGTTAAGGATTTGAAACACCCTGCATTGTTTATTACTTTTATTGATTTTGAAGTGAAGAAGGACGGTATAATTTATCGTGAGACCATTAAATCAGTAGAAGAAATTGCTTCTCTGTTGCAAGTAATAAAGAGTATGAATGAATAACCCACGAGCGAGCGGGAAATATCCTGCTCGCTTTTTTGTGCAAATATATTTTTTGCGATTACGTTTACGGTTTTGTTACGGTTACGATTACGGTTACGGTTATGTATGGAAATTCCACGGAAAATCCGTAGGACAGTCCGTAGGAAATTCCACGGAAAATCCGCAGACATTCCAAAGGACAAAAGAAAAATAGCAGAGCTTCATATTATCGTGAAGCCCTGCTATTCTGTTCTTAACGGTTTTTAATTGGTGGTCGTTCCGCCGCTTTGAGCGGGGGTAATGTTGAGATATTCCATAACCGCCGCCTCTAATAGCCGTGAATAATTCACACCACCTTGTTTTTCTGCTACCTCTTTAAGCCAAGTAGGAAGTGTTACATTCGTTTTAATACGGCGGTTGTCAAGCTCATTGCGGACAATATCAGGAAATACAGATACGAGCGAAACAAGATAGCCGGGAGCGGTTGCTTCGTCTATTTGTGGATTTTTGGAGGGAGCGGGGATTTCGTCTCCGTCCTTTTCCATTCCGTACAGATGAAGGCCCAGAGCATCCTCAGCTTCTTTCTGTGCTTCTTCGTATGAATTGCCGTAGCTTATACAACCGGGGAGGTCGGGAAAGTAAACGCTGTATCCCTCTCCGCTCGGTTCAAATACTGCAAGATAAGATAATTTACGCATAGTAGGTTCTCCTTTCAATAGCGGTTATTTCAAGCCCGCTTGCTTCAATATGCTGTTAAGTGTTCCGGCAGGGATGTCGCCCGAATGATTAGGAACCGTTACCTTTCCGGGCTTTGTCGGGTGCTTCAACTGTATGTGTGACCCTTTCGTGCGGTTCGGAACTTCCTGCCAACCGTCCCGATGCAATGTTCTTAATATCTCTTTTACTGTTTGCGGCATCGTTGCACCTCCTGACTTCACTATTATTATACGCCTATTTTATACGTATGTCAATAGTTTTGTGCGTATTTATTATACGCAAATGTAAATATTTTATGTATGGAAAAGGCGAAGCTCCCGCTCCGCCTTCTGTTATTCCTTTGTAATAGCCGTAGCGTCGTCTCTTTGCATTGCTTCATCAATCGCACGATTTATGAAAGAATTGACACTTTCGCCCATACGTTCTGCGTGTTCCTGAATAGTTTGTCTTTTGCCTTTGGCGGTTCTCACCTTGATGTCATCATAATTATTTTTAACATACTTTGCTACCGCTCTTTGATTTGCCTTTGGAATTGCCATCGTGTTCACTCTCCTTTACCGATTGGTAAACCTTATCGCTAATTCTTATTATATCACAAAATCATAATGGGTACAATATACATTTTGCACAAAGTTTT
The DNA here is from genome assembly GCA_015064945.1 of Oscillospiraceae bacterium. Lineage (GTDB taxonomy): Bacteria > Bacillota > Clostridia > Oscillospirales > CAG-382 > SIG636. Next base: position 22,456 of record SVRF01000016.1, read on the forward strand.
ATAAAATAATTCGTGCAATATTGTACCCAATATATTTTGAAAACTTATTGACATATTGTACCCAATATGATATACTATATACACAGGGACAGGAAAGACGGACGGAAGTACCGAGAGGGAAAACAAGAACGTAATGTAAGAGCAAGCCCGGATAAGAGAGAGTGAGATTTGCAGAAGCAATAGATGTTTAATGCCACTTGCCCCTCTCCCTGAAATACATAATAAAAGGAGTACCGAAAATGAGCGTACACGAAATTGAAATGAAAATCCGAGAACTGCGAAGCCTCCAAGCCTTGATTGAGGAAGCCGAGCAGGAAGCAGAAGCAATCAAAGACAGCATAAAGGCACAGATGGGCGATGCTGAAGAACTCCGAGCAGGTGAGTACAAAGTTACGTGGAAGGTTGTTACCTCTAACAAACTTGACACCGCAGCACTCAAAAAAGCCCTTCCTGATGTCGCAGAGCGTTTCACAAAGCAGACATCGAGCCGCCGCTTTTGCGTGGCATAAAGAAAACCCGCTAAACCTAAAAGCATAAAAAGGTTTAGCGGGCTCCCACTCCCTCCTACGAGGTCGTGACTCAAAGACAATAGTATTATACCATAAACGAAAGGAAATTACAATATGAAAAATTTAGATAATGTTTGCATTAAATTAAATCAGGTAAACGAAAGCCTGATGTATGCCCTTGAAACCGCCCTTGTTGACGAATGGGAAACAGAGGAAGCGGCAGAACGGTCCATCAAGAGAGCAAGGGATTTGTTCTATATTGTTTGGGACAACCTGAACCAAATTGAAAAGGACCTTGACGAACTGAACGGACACATTAAGGTATGTAATGCCGTCTATGCTGTAAACCGTGTAAACGATTTGAAGGAAGAGCTTGCCGCCCTGAAGAACGGAGAGGGACAGAGCAAATAATACATATTAAGGCAACGGAAAAAGCGGCTCTCCGATAAGGAAAAGCCACTTTTTCTATGCTGAGTATTTAGAACCAAATCGTAACGGCAAAGCCGCCTTTGAAATAAAAAGGTTCGTTTAATACTCCTTTGGTGGAGGCGAGGGGAATCGAACCCCTGTCCGAAAAGCCATCCTTGCAAACTTCTCCGTGCGCAGACGATCATTTACATTCCCTCGCTGTAGCGCTAACCGTCAAGCTATACAACTTAGTAGCTTCATAAAATCATGGTGTGCGTCAAAGCTTTCGCTCACTCACGTTCACTGCTAGGTGACGCCATATTTCGGGCCGCAGTACTCCCGAATATGACGGCCGCCTAAATTAGGCAGCTAAAGCAACTTTATTGTTGTCGTTTGTTTTTAAAAATACGTTTTTTATAGAAGTCACGCTCTTCTGCACGCTTATCACATCTCAAACTCCCCGTCGAAACCTTTACGCCCCCACGGTGAAACGGCTATCTGCCGCGTTCAGCTTCACGCTGCGCTGTTCTTTTTGCATCAGCCTCACGTTTATCATAAAGCTTTTTACCTTTACAAAGCCCTATTTCAACCTTAACCCACTTACCGCTGAAATATAGTTTCAAAGGTATTAAAGAGTAGCCCTGCTGACCCACAAGACCGAATAGCTTTAAAATCTCTCGCTTGTGCATTAAAAGCCTTCTTGGACGCATGGGCTCTCTATTAAATATATTCCCTTTTTCATAGGGACTTATGTGCATACCGTATATTAAAATCTCACCGTTTTTTATACGGCAAAAGGAATCTTTAAGATTTACCCTGCCGCAACGCAAAGACTTCACTTCGGTACCGCAAAGCTCAAGACCCGCCTCATAGCTATCTTCTACGAAATAGTCGTGAAAAGCTTTTTTGTTGCCCGCAATCAGACCCGGTGCTTTCCCTTGCATCAGCAGACCTCCTTTCTAAGTGGATTATACAACACTGGGGCCAATAAATCAATAGTTATTTGTCGCAAAACTTTATAAAGGACGCAAAGGCCTGTTTACCATCCGCTTTTTGTCCTATAACGAACACCTTGCTATTTTCGGTAGCAGCAACAAATTCCACCTCTTCGCCGAATTTCAGTTCGCTGACAAAGTGAATTTCAAATTCACAAATCTCTTTTTGTAATAAATTAATCCCGCAATAATCCACCAAGTAGTCAGCATAACGACTATTGTTTACATGACCGTTAGTATCCATATCGGTTAGCGTGGGACGATATTTTGTTTTGCTATATTCATCGCATTCGGGGAACTTAATTCTACGTTCGGGAGCTATTCCTATTTCCTCGTCAACATTGGTAAGCACCGAAGATTTTAGTGCATCGGGGCGCAAAATCCTCCGTTCAGAATAGCTTACCAGCACCCACCGTGTTGTAGCACGGGCAATCGCTTCGCCGTCAACATACATAACAAAATCTCTGTTGAAGGAAACGCCCTGAATTTTTCCGTTCCATGTGCGTATTTCAACCTCTTCATCAAGCATAGGTACACGCTTAAAGCTGACCATTGCCTTGGATATGACAAAAATCATATCATCTTTTCTCATAGTACCGTAATCAGCCCCTAAATTTGATGCATCTACAGTTGCCGCATCTTGCATAAGCTTTAAAACGGCGGAGGGCTTTATCCTACCGTCTTGCAGTACTTCATATCCGGTAATGGTGTGTTTTACCGTAACCATTTATGTATCATCCTCTTCAATAAATTCTTCATCCGTTGCGTCAAATAACAGTTTGCCCACCTTTGGTTGGTCTTCGTAAAGTTTAAGATCGTTATTTTGACGCCTTTTTTTGACTTTAGGCTCTTTATGCTTTACGTTAAAGGGCGATTTTTCTAAGGCCTGCTTAACCGCTTCGGATTTTACGTGAGTATAAATTTGAGTAGTGCTTAATTGTGAGTGCCCGAGTATCTCCTTGAGCATCATCACATCAATTCCCGACTCGCTGTACATAAGCGTCGCCGCAGTATGTCTGAGCTTATGGGCAGAATATCCGCGTTTATCCAAACCGCAAAGTTTAAGCTGTCTATTCAGCATCCATTGAACGGTTTTATTAGATAGCCTTAAACCATTTCGCGACAAAAACAATGCATCAGTATCCTTAACACGTCTCCCCCACGCGATGGTAGCCTTTTGCCTAACTTCTAAATAGTCTCTTAAAGCATCTTTGCACACATCGTTGAAAAAAAGCACACGGGTTTTGTTACCTTTACCTCTAACCGTAAATCGGTTAAAATCAGTATCTATATCAGAAAGATTAATACCGACAAGCTCGGATAAACGCAAACCGCAACTTAAAAACAACAACGTGATAAAATAATCTCGCTTATAATTAATATCACTTCTGTCAAAAGAGTCAAGCAACATAAGGGACTCATCCATAGTCATGACTACAGGCAGACCGATCGGTAAACGAGGCGCATCCACATCCTTTGCAGGGTCGTTTTTTAACAGGCGTGATTTAGTTGTGTGATATTTGTAAAAAGAACGGATTGTGGCAAGTTTCCTGCTTCTGGTCGTGGGCTTTAATTTTCTGTTCTGCGCAAGGTATAACAGATACCCATATATGTCGTCCGAACTTATGCCATCTGCATATTCTGCATCTACAACGGAAATATCCGCATCATTTTCAGCAACGCCTGTTCTTAAAGCGATTATATACCTGAAAAAGCACCTTAAATCTATTGCGTATTCATTAACTGTAAGTTGAGAACGGGCTTGAATGTTCAGCTTGTATGACAAAAAGTTAACTATTATCTGGGGGTAATCTGCAAATACCATAACTTCCACCTGTGCAAATAACGCACTTATATGAGACTGTAAACTTCCTTGATGTTGTTGAGCATATCGTTAAGTTCTTCCTTGTTCAGTTGACGGTTCGCTACAAGTGCCATATAATATATATTTTTAGCAAGCACAAGCGCTTTTGCTTCCGAAAGCTCCGCAAGCTTTTTTACAGCTTCATTGTCAACGTTAATTACAAGACTTTCCTCGGTAGCCATAGTGCCGCCTTCGCCATTCATAACTGAATACATACGCATCATATCAGAAAAACGTCTTTCTTCCTCTGAAATCTTAAGCAAAGCCGCAGCGCCTTCCTGCCCTAAAGAAGCAAAGCTTATCTTATCTTCCGTTTTATTTGTTGCTTTTACAAACAAGTTCTTTAAATTTTCGTTTGCTTCGCTGTCATCACCCAAATCTTCTATAGAGGCATCGACACGCATAAACTTAATCTTCTCGTTTTTACTTTCAACGAAAGAAATGAACTGTGCATCTACAACCGTATCGAAAACATATACGGGTATACCTTTAGAGGAAAACATTTCTATATAGCAAGACTGCGCAATAGGGTCGGTCGTGTAGTATATACGGCTGTTTTCATCGGCGGAAACCACGCTTTCCATATCAGTAAAGCTGTTATCAGTCTTTTCAAATAGAATTGCGCTTTTAATTCTGTCACTGAACTTTTGATCTTTTATACAACCGTATTCCAAATAAGGCTTGATTGTACCCCAAAGCTTTGAATATTTGTCAAAATCATCATTTTTGAGTTTGCATAATTTATCAGCGATTTTCTTTACTATATGTGCGGAAAGTTTTCGAACATAGGAGTCATCCTGCAAATAACTGCGTGAAACATTAAGCGGTAATTCAGGGCAGTCAAGCGCACCGCTTAAGCAGGACAAATAATCAGGCACAACTTCCTTTATGTTATCTGCAACAAAAACAGAGTTATAAAACAGCTTAATTACACCCTCTTTGGGCTCAAAATTGTTGCGCTGAGAAGGAAAATAAAGGACGCCCTTAAAATTCAACGGATAATCGGCATTAATGTGAACGCAAAATAAAGGATCTCTGTAATCCGCAAACAAAGCTCTGTATTGCTTATTATATTCATCTTCCGTTACTTCAGTGGGGCTTTTTTGCCAAACCGGCAAATCTGTATTAATAAGCTCTTCTTTATCGTTCTCAACGCAGTATATGCTATAGGGCATATAAGAACAATATTTTTGTAATATGCTTTTAATCTTTGCAAAATCCAAATATTCAAGCTCTTTTTCTGAAATGTGAAGAACGATATCACTGCCTCTTCCCTCTTTATCTGAAGGCTCCATCTCATAGTTACCGTCTTCCTTACAGTCCCAATGCACAGCATCAGCGCAGGTGTAGGATTTCGTATCTATTTCAACATTATCGGAAACCATAAAAGCCGAATAAAAGCCTAAACCGAAGTGCCCTATTATGCCGCTGGCACCGCCATCTTCCCCTTCATACTTGGAGATAAACTCCAAAGCACCGGAAATAGCCATATTATTAATATATTTATCCAGCTCCTCCTCGGTCATACCGATACCGTTATCGGAAACGGTAAGAGTTTTAGCCACTTTATCCACAACAACTTTTATGCAATAAGGATCGTTGCTTTCTTCAGCTTCAGACAAAGACGCCAAACGCTTATGTCTTGTTATGGCATCACAAGCATTCGAAACTAGTTCCCTTAAAAATATTTCTTTGTCGGAATAAAGCCACTTTTTAATCACCGGGAAGATATTATCGGTTTGTACGGAAATACCGCCTTTTTTCATAACTATATACCTCGCTTTTCTGTTACACTCAAAACTAAGGGAGGCTGTGTTACAGCACCCCCTTATTTATACAAATAAAAATTTAACTCTATATAAAGTCACTAATTTATTTTTGACACTTCATTTTTAGATATTCACTTATGAAGTCGTCTATTTCGCCATCCATAACAGCGGTGATATTTCCTGTTTCCCAATTGGTTCGGTTGTCTTTAACCAAGGTATAAGGCATAAATACGTATGAGCGAATTTGGCTACCCCACTCAATGTTCATCTTTACTCCCTTAATATCATCTATTTTGTCAAGCTGCTCTCTCTCTTTAATTTCAAGCAATTTGCTTTTAAGCATCTTCATGGCAGTTTCTTTGTTTTGAACCTGACTGCGTTCGGTTTGGCAGTTAACAACTATACCCGTAGGCAAATGCGTGATTCTAACAGCAGAGTCGGTCTTGTTTACGTGCTGACCGCCTGCGCCGCTTGAACGGTGATGGTCAACCTTTAAGTCCTCGTCTCTTATCTCTATGGTCATATCGTCATTAAATTCCGGCATTACCTCAACCGAAGCAAAAGAGGTATGCCGACGGCCCGATGCATCGAAAGGAGAAACACGCACCAAACGGTGTACACCGTTTTCGCCCTTCAAATAACCGTAACAATTCTCGCCTTCAACCAAAAAAGTAACGCTTTTAATGCCTGCCTCATCACCGTCCAAATAATCAAGAACCTTGACCTTAAAACTCTTACGTTCAGCATATCTGGTATACATACGGTAAAGCATTTGTGCCCAGTCTTGAGCTTCCGTGCCCCCTGCGCCCGGATGAATGGAAATTATGCAATTGCTGTTATCGTAGTCGCCGGACAAAAGAATACGGATTTTCTCATCTTCGTACTGTTTTTTTATCGAATTAAACTCGATAAGCAAATCATCAACAAGCTCTTCATCGTCTTCTTCAAGAGTCATCGCAAAAAGCTCTGTAAAGTCTGAAAATCTATTAAATAAATTCAAAAAAGAATCCAAAGCGCTCTTTTTACTTTTTAGTGTACGAAGAAGCTGCTGAGCAGCATCGGGATCAGACCAAAAATCAGCAGAGTTAGTCTGTTCCTCCAAAGCTTCTACTTCCTTTGCCAAAGCATCGGCACCTACAGAAATACGCAACGCTTCTATACCCTGCTCAAGCTCTTTGATTTCCGGTTTGCATTGTTCAAGTTTTATAAGCATTTTTTAACCTCTGAAAATGATATTAAAGCAACCGCACCTATAAGCCGGGTTCTGTTATCGACAGTCATCTATCTTGAACGTACGTTGCCGCACGTTTCCTTGCCACCTGTGGAAGCTGCCGGGCAAGCATTAACGCTCCCTTATGCGGTGTTGCTTCGGATAGGGTTTACATGGCTGCGACGTCTCCGCCGCACCGGTGAGCTCTTACCTCGCCTTTCCATCCTTACCGTGACAAAACACGGCGGTTTATTTCTGTTGCACTGGCCCTGAAGTCGCCTTCGGCGGATGTTATCCGTTATCCTGCCCTGCGAAGCCCGGACTTTCCTCACAACGGTCCCTTTCGGTATGCCGCGCGCGACTGTCCGGTGCGGTTGCAAAATTATTATACTACAAGAATTTATTTTTGTCAAATGGTTGATTATTTTAAGATTTGGTATATAATTATATATTGAATGGGGTGAGAATTGTGCTGAAAAAGTACATTAACAGCTTAAAAAATAAGAAGGTTGGTTTTATCGGTATAGGTATAAGCAATATGCCTATTATAAAAATCTTTGCCGATGCCGATGTTGATATAAGCATAAGAGACATTAAAGACATAAGCAACGGAGAGTTCTCTGAGGAACTTAAAAACCTGGGCGTGAAAATTATTACGGGAGATACTTTCTTGACGACATATATGAAGACATTTTATTTTTATCACCCGGTGTAAAGCAATTCATGCCGAAACTACAAGAGGCCAAAGAAAAGGGTGTATACCTAACCACCGAAATGCAGGAATTTTTAAGCCTTTGTCCATGTAAGACCGTGGGAGTAACGGGCAGCGACGGAAAAACCACTACCACCACGCTGATAGCCAAACTGCTGGAGCTTGAAGGGTACACCGTGCATCTTGGCGGCAACATAGGTAAAAACTTATTTGCATCTTTGGACAACATAAAACCCGATGACTATGCAATTGTAGAGCTCTCAAGCTTCCAACTTATGAAAATGCAAACATCACCAAATATTGCAGTGATAACAAATCTATCGCCAAACCATTTGGATTGGCATAGAGATATGGATGAATACATAGAAGCTAAGTGCAATATTTTCAAGTATCAAGCGCCAGGCGAAAAATGCATTTTCAACGCAACAAACACTATAACAAAGTCCATTGCCGAAACCCACAAGAACGCAGTTTTCTTTGGCAAAGGAGAGGGCGACTTTTCGATAAGGCCGGACGGTATATACAAGGGCAATGAGCTAATTTTAGCAGACAGCGATATTCTATTGCGCGGCGCCCACAACAGAGAAAACTATGCCGCCGCAATCGCTGCTACATACGGACTTGTTTCCAATGAAACAATAACAAAGCTGGCTAAAAGCTTTGGAGGAGTAGAACACCGCATAGAGCTTGTACGAATACACAAAAACATAAGTTACTACAACTCTTCCATTGACTCGAGTCCCAGTCGAACAAAAGCAGCGCTGGAATCGTTTGATAAAAAAGTTATTGTAATAGCGGGAGGATATGATAAAAACATCCCTCTCGACCCTCTCGGTGATTTGTTCTGTCGCAAGGCAAAAGCAGTAGTACTTATGGGCAATACCGGTCCGAAGATAAAAGCGGTTTTAGAAAAATGTGGATATACAGGCGAGATTGCAGAAGTAAAAGATATGGAAAACGCGGTGAATGCGGCAACAAAATTCGCAATTGCGGGTGATGATATCATTCTTTCACCCGCCGCAGCGAGCTTTGACCTGTTTAAAAACTTTATGGAACGCGGCAACATATACAAAAAAATAGTAAACGAACTATAAAAAGGAGGACTTATGGAACTTTTTGAGCGAATAAAAGCGGTAACAGAAATTTGTGCAGTTTCAGGAAGAGAACATGTTGCTTTTTCCCAACTAAAACAAATGTTCGGCGATATGTTTGACGAAATTTTTACCACACCAACAGGTAGTTTTGTGGGCATAAGACGCTGTGGAAAGAAAAACGCTCCAAAATTGTTGTTTGATGCACACCTTGATGAAATCGGATGCATGGTAAAAAAGATTTGCGACGGCGGTTTTTTAAAGGTTACAAACATTGGTGGTGTCGATACAAAAGTGCTTTCCGCCACGGAGGTGTGGATACACGGTAAAGAAAAAATTGCAGGCGTTTTCGCCTCTATTCCCCCTCATTTACGTCAAAACGGTGACAGTAAAAAAATATTGCTTACCGATATGTATATCGACACGGGTAGGTCTAAGGAATACTTAGAAGAAAATACACCTATCGGTACAGTCGTTACCTTTAAAACCACGACCGAGAAGCTTCTGAACGATAGAATTGTCGGAAAAAGTATGGATGATAAATTATCGATGTGTACCATTCTTGAGGCTTTTGATATTTTGAAAAACGAGGAATTAAATATTGATATAATCGCCCAATTCAGCGGTGGCGAAGAAATAGGATATGTAGGCGCAAGAACTGCGGCCTACATAGCACAGCCCGATTTTGCTGTTGCTATAGATGTTACCAACTCCTATGTACCTGAAGCTCCAATAAGAAAAAAGGGCAATCAACTGGGTAACGGCGGTGTAATCTCTTATTCAGGCACTACATCACGACCGTTTACAAAGCGTTTTGTAGAAGTGTTGAATAAAGAACAAATTCCATACCAAGTAGTAGGTGAACCCGGACGCACCGGCACAAATGCACACGTTCTTCAAATTTCAAGAAGCGGTGTTCCAACCGCGCTTATTTCTGTGCCCCTGAAGAATATGCATACTCAAGCCGAAACTGCCACATTAAGCGACGTCGAAAATGTAGCCAAAGCGCTTGCAGCGTTAGCGAAATCTATGTAAGGAGGCGATACAATGATTAAACTCACGGAAAAGTTATGTAACCTTTTTGGACCATCTTCTATGGAAGATGCTGTAAGAGAGGCTATTATTGAAGAAATATCGCCATACTGCGAAAAGCTTTATACCGACAAAGTCGGTAACCTTTTCGCTTTCAAAAAGGGAATAGAACACAACGACTCAACTACCCTGTTCGCGGCACACATGGACGAGGTCGGGTTTATGATACAGTACATCTCAGATGACGGGTATCTTTACTTTGATACAATAGGCGGCATTGATAACAGCGTGATAGGTGCAAGGCGAATGCAAATCGGCGAAAATAAAATTTTAGGTGTCGTTGCATCAAAAGCAGTTCATATGCAAAAGCCCGAAGAAAGAGGCATGTGTATCCCTATTTCTGAAATGTATATAGACATCGGCTGTACCGAAAAAGCAGAAGCGGAAAAACACGTTTCTGTTGGTGATTGCGCAACATTTTTACCCAACTTTGAAGAGTTTGGCGACGGATATATAAAGTCAAAGGCTATAGATGACCGCTTTGGTTGTGCGGTTCTTTGCCAAATGATAAAGGAAGAGCGCAAGTACGATACTATCTTTGTGTTTACCGTATGTGAAGAGACCGGTTGCAGAGGCGCGCTTACCGCTGCATATTCACTAAATGCTAAACGCACCGTTGTTATTGAAAGCACTACGGCAGGCGACCTGCCCGAAGTATCAGAAGCACGGAGAGCTTGCAAGGTGGGCAAAGGAGCTGTGCTTTCAGCAATGGATAACGGTACTGTATATGACAGAGACTTTTTTGAAGAAGCCGTAAGAATTGCAAAGGAAAACAATACAAATTATCAAATCAAGACCACAGTTTCAGGCGGCAATGACTCGCAAGCTTTCCAAACCTCAGCAAGCGGTAGCAAAGTGCTGGCCATTTCCGCTCCTGTAAGGTATATTCATTCCGCTTCAAGCGTTGCAAAAATATCTGATATGGAAGACGTTCTTTCCCTTGCAAGACTTATTGCTGACAACGTAAAGGAGATATAAATTATGTACGAAACAATAAAAAAATACACATCTGCTTTTTCGGTTACAGGCAGAGAAAAATATTTAGCAGATATAATAGAAGCTGATTTAAGTAGTTATGCAAACAGCGTAAACAGAGATGCTATGGGCAACCTTATAGTTTTCAAAAAAGGCAAAGACAGCACAAAGAAGCTTATGATAGCGGCACACATGGATGAAATCGGATTCATCGTTACCTCAATTGATGATAACGGTTTTATAAAAGTTTCAAACGTAGGCGGCATCAATGCGGTATACAGCTCTTTCCAAATTGTCCGTTTTGAAAACGGAGTTAAGGGCATTATAGTTTCATCAGCCGCAAGCGGAGAGCTTAAAGTGAAGGACCTTGTAATAGATATCGGTGCCACATCAAAGAAAGAAGCCCTTAAGAAAGTATCGATCGGCGATCTTTGTTCTATTGTTCCTTCTCTTACAAGACTTATGAATAAACGCATAGCTGCCAAAGCTTTAGATGACAGAATCGGCTGTGCAATAGCCGCAGTGTCATGCAAAGCGATAGAAACTCCTGCTTATGACACGTATTATGTGTTTACTGTGCAGGAAGAGGTTGGATGCAGAGGTTCATCTACCGCCGCTTTCAGTATAATGCCCGATTATTCGATAGCAATAGATGTTACCGCCACAGGTGATAGCGTGGGTGCAAAAGCGATGGAAATCAAGCTTGGTAAGGGCGCCGCAATAAAAATCAAAGACTCCTCTGTTATTTGCTCGCAACTAATGGTGGATGCTATGATAAGCGCGGCAAAAAAGAAAAACATCCCCTATCAACTCGAAGTTCTTGAAGCGGGCGGTACGGATACACATTCTATGCAATTGGCGGGCGGCGGCTCCCATGCAGGGTGTATATCTGTTCCCACGCGCTATATCCATTCACCTGTGGAGACTGTTGATCTTAAAGACATCGATGCTTGCGAAAAATTGCTTACAGCATTAGTTGTGGAAGGTATAGAATAATGATTTCTGAAAAAATACGAAGGCTTGCCGACACTTGCGAAAAAGAGCTCGCCGAGGAATTTGCGGTTTTTGAAGCCGTTGCTGCAGCAAATACAGAAAGAGTATTACAAGTGTTTAAAGAACTTCAATTGGCTGAGCGACACTTCAACCCTACTACCGGCTATGGATATAACGATGACGGCAGAGAGCTTGCTGATGCCGCATACGCTAAGCTGTTTGGAGCTGAAAGCGGTTTTGTTAGACATAGTATTGTGTCCGGTACACATGCATTAGGAATTGGGCTTTATGCACTGCTTCGCCCCGGCGATACTATGCTATCCATTGCAGGCAAGCCTTATGACACGCTTGACGGTGTCATTGGTATAGGTAATAGTAAAGAAGAGGGATGCTTGGCAGATTTCGGTATAAAATACAAGCAAATAGATTTAATTAACGGTAAAATCTTTAACCGTGACGAAATCACAAATCAATTACAAAGCGATAAAAGTATAAAGGTTGTATACATACAGCGCTCCAAAGGCTACCTTAACCGTGATAGTTTTGCTGAAGCAGATATAACAGATATGTATTTATTTGTTAAGTCCTTAGCACCTGACGTTTTTGTAGTAATTGACAATTGCTACGGTGAATTTTGCGATTACAAAGAGCCTATGGGGGATTTACTTATAGGCTCACTAATTAAAAATCCCGGTGGCGGCATTGCTGAAAGCGGCGCATATATCGTTGGCTCAAAACGAGCTGTGGATTTGGCTGCAGCAAGACTTACCGTACCCGGCATCGGCTTGGAATGCGGTGCAAGCTTGGGCCAAACAAAAAACATAATTAAAGGCTTGTTCTTTGCCCCTCATACGGTTTGCCAGGCCTTAAAAACTGCAGCCTTTGCGGCAAAACTATTCAGTGCATTGGGATATGAAGTCAGTCCAAAATCCGGAGAGGCGAGAAAGGATATAATACAAACCATTTCCATGCCTGATGCTGAAGGAGTATGCGCATTTTGCAGAGGTCTGCAAAAAGGCTCTCCTGTTGATTCTTTTGTAACACCTGAACCTTGGGATATGCCAGGCTATAACAGCCAAGTTATAATGGCGGCAGGCGCATTTACCCAAGGGTCTTCACTGGAATTGTCGGCAGATGCGCCGATAAGACCTCCTTATACAGTATTTATGCAAGGCGGATTAACATACGAAAGCGGTCGTTACGGCGTTATGCTCGCCGCTGAAGAATGCGAAAAGCTTAAAGCTTAGTAAACGATAAAAAGAGCTTCCAATTACGGAAGCTCTTTTTATCGCAATATGCATCAAATCTTAACTGTAAATTCTTTACCGCAACGAGGACACCTTGTTGTATGTTTTCCCTTCTTTTTAGGCAGACGCAATGTGCTTTTACAACCCGGACATTTTCTATAAGAAAAATCCTTTCGTTCGTTAAAAGCTCGTTTCTTTAATCTGAAATACCTTGAAATTTTTGAAAAAACAGCCCTAAATTTTTCGTTTTCAAGCCTACGCTTATAAAGGTTTCTCGAGAAAACTCGAAACCACATATAAGCAATCAAAATCCAGGACATAGCCCAAAGCACTACAGATGATAAAAAAAGGTTAACAACGCTTATAGCCAAATAAAGCCCAAATGTAGCATAGCATATGGTATCTGTGCCGTTGCGGCCGCTAAAGAAATGAACAATTTTTTCCTTAAAGCTCGGCTTGTAACCGTTATTGTAACCGTATCCCATATTTTAAGCCCCCGAAAATTGTTATATAATCAATATACACAAACAATATTAACCGAAGCTAAACTATTTATTGTTTTACTCTTTACCTGTTAACGCCAACACCAATTCTTTGTTTTTAATTTCTTTTACCGGTTGTCTTTTGACTATTGCAGCTGGGATACGTTTTATACTATCATCTTCAATTATTTGTGGCAGAAAGCCTTCGTCCTGTAAAATGTACCTTAAGCTCATAGGGGTAACACTACACCCCCACATTCGGCAAAGCAAGGCTTTTAATTCTGTTTCATCGCCCCATACGGTATAAGCGCTTGTTTCAGTACCGTCGACGGACTCTTTCATAATAGAAACAGTATATCCGTCTGCGTTCTTCTCCATATTATAGATAAGCGTAAATTTTTTAAATGTGCGTATTTTTGTCATTGTTAGCCTCCGATTTTGTTGTGTTAAATTATAATACACTATGTTCAAACATTTTGTCGAAACTTACTGTGCGTTGTGTTCTAACAATCAAATAATATCACTAATTTTGGTTGCTTTCAATACCTAAATTTTCCACAATTTGGAAATTAATTGAAATTTACATTATGTATACCGATATTTAGAATTATAATAAGTAAAAAGCTGGTAATACACATTTTCTTTTACATATATTAATAATTTTTTTACTTTTAAATTAGCCAACAGGACTATTTATGAAGTGCCCTTCCCTCTTTTTACAGAAAGTTATTTTACGGGTTTTGTTACTAAAACTATTGATATTAATTGTAAAAAATGATATAATACGATGAAATATACTAAGCGGAGGATTATGAGAGGACAAAAATATGCCTATAAATATTCCAAATTCTTTACCTGCTACCGAAATACTAGAAAAAGAAAACATTTTTACTATAGACAAGCTACGTGCCGAAAGTCAGGACATACGCCCGTTAAGAATTGCTATTCTCAACCTTATGCCCACAAAAATAGTAACTGAAACACAACTTTTGCGTTTGCTTTCCAATACTCCTTTGCAGATAGACATAACACTTTTGACAACATCGAGTTATGCGGCTAAAAACACACCTGCAGAACACCTTAAAACCTTTTATACAACCTTTGATAACATTAAAGACAGCAAATTTGACGGTTTTATAATCACAGGTGCCCCCCTTGAGTCAATGGAATTTGAGGCTGTAAGCTATTGGGAAGAGTTATGTGAGATTATGGAGTGGACAAAACACAACGTGTTTTCTACCATGTTTATTTGTTGGGGCGCATTTGCGGGTTTACACTACAAATACGGCATAGATAAACACATTTTAAAAAGCAAAATTTCCGGTGTGTTTTCTCACAGGACGCTTTGCCCTTCTCATCCCTTGGTAAGAGGCTTTGATGAAGAGTTTAATGCACCGCATTCGAGATATTCCGGCGTGTATTCCGAGGAGATAGAGAATAACAATCAACTTATTTTGCTGGCAAAGTCTGATGAAGTCGGCCCTTACCTTGCTGCTTCTAAGGACGGAAGAAACATTTTTGTTTTCGGTCACGGCGAGTACGACGCAGGAACTCTTCAATTTGAATATGAAAGAGATATCAATCGCGGACTTAATCCTGATATGCCTAAAAACTATTTTAAAAATAATGATACATCTATCCCGCCTATTAATACATGGCGTGCGCATTCCCATATGCTGTTTTCAAATTGGCTTAATTACTTTGTTTATCAAAACACTCCCTACAATTTGGAGGAAATTTTATAGACTATGGATAACATTATAAATAAGATCAATAGACTTAAAAGAGAAAAAAACGCAATAATATTAGCACACTACTATCAGCCATTAGAAATTCAGCTGCTTGCAGATATTGTCGGCGACTCTTTAGAACTTGCAAGAAAAAGCAAAAACACCGACGCTGACGTTCTTGTTTTCTGCGGGGTTAGCTTTATGGGAGAAAGTGCAGCACTTCTTTGCCCTGATAAAAAAGTGCTTTTGCCTGCGCCAAACGCAGGCTGTGCTATGGCGGATACCATAACTCCCAACGATATTAAGGAACTAAAAGAAGCAAATCCCGAAAGCGCAGTTGTATGCTATATCAACTCTACAGCAGAAACTAAAGCGCAATGTGATATTTGCTGTACATCTTCAAATGCCGTAAAGATTGTTAAGTCAATAAAAGAAAAAAGCATAATATTTGTGCCTGATAAAAATCTTGGTGCTTATGTTGCAAAGCAGGTTCCCGAGAAGGAGTTTATTTTCCACCCAAACGGACGCTGCCCTATTCATGATGAACTAAGAGCCGACAGCGTTATAAAAGTTAAGGAGCAGCACCCCGATGCAAAAGTTTTAGTCCATCCCGAATGTGGAGAAAAAGTTTGTGATATGGCAGATTTTTTGGGAAGCACATCACAAATTATAGACTTTTGCCAAAACTCCCGCAACGAAGAATTTATTATTTGCACAGAAATCGGTGTTACGGAACGTATGGCCGCATCGATGCCGGACAAAAAGTTTATAATTCCTGACAGAAATCAGCTGTTTTGTGCGAATATGAAGGCAATAACCCCGCAAATGGTTCTTAACACTCTGGAAAATATGAGAGGAGAAGTCATTATTAGCGAGGATTTAAGAAAAGCGGCAATCAAGCCTATTGAGAGGATGCTTGCACTATGAGAAAAGTTTTATATAACAACACAGCTAAGGATTGTGACATATACGATTTTGATGTGGTTATCATCGGCAGCGGTATTGCGGGTCTGTATTGTGCTTTGCATTTAAACAGCGAATTGCAAGTTGCCGTTATAACAAAAACCAACATCGATGAAAGCAACTCTTACCTTGCACAGGGCGGCATTGCGGCGGTAATAAGCAAGGAAGACCAATTCATAAGTCATATACAGGATACCCTTACAGCGGGTGCGGGTCTGTGTGACGAAAAGGCTGTAAAAGTTTTGGTTGAGGAAGGACCGGAAAACATAAGGGAGCTTATAGATATGCAAATTCCCTTTGATGTCAACTCCGAGGGCGATTTACTTATTACCAGAGAAGGCGGTCACCATATGCGCAGAATTGTACACTGCGGCGGTGATGCCACGGGCAAAGAGACCACAAAGCAATTAAGTCGGTTAGCGGCAACCAAAGAAAACCTGCATTTCTTTATGGAAAGCTATTTAGTTGATATATTGACCGACGACAACGGCGTTTGCGGCGCTTTAGTCAATATTGAAAAAGAGTACAAGATATTAAAACAAGAAACCTTGTTGTTGCCACCGGTGGTATAGGTCAACTATTTAAATACACCACAAATCCTCTCGGCGCAGTCGGTGATGGAATAGCAGCCGCTGCAAGAGCTGGTGCTGTGCTTTCAAATATGGAGATGGTACAATTCCATCCCACTACCCTTATTCCCAACGATAATCCCGAACGACTGTTTTTAATTTCAGAGGCCGTAAGAGGTGAAGGTGCAATTCTTAGGAACTACCGCGGACAAGCGTTTATGCAAGGCAAACACCCTCTTGCAGACTTGGCTCCAAGAGATATCGTTACGAGAGAGATTATTAAAGAATTAAAGCTTAACGGCGGAGACAGAGTTTATCTTGACACATCGTCTATGTCCACTGAATTCTTTTCAAACCGCTTCCCTACCATTTATAGGCAATGCAGTCAGCAAGGCATTAAGCTTACCTCCGAATTTATTCCCGTACGGCCTGCCCAGCACTACTTTATGGGTGGCGTAAAAACCGATGTTGACGGCAGAACAAGCATTAAAGGTCTCTTTTGCTGCGGTGAATGCGCAGAAAGCGGTATACACGGCGGCAACAGACTTGCTTCTAACTCTGTGCTTGAATGCTTAGTATTTGGCAGACGTTCGGCAAGATACATAAACGATAACTTCAAACCTTGTGACGGTAAAAAGCCGCAGCTTATGACGGAAACCGCATCAACCGTTGTTCACACCAACGAATTTTTCTCGCAAATAGAAAAAATCATTAAGAACACTATGACCGAATACGCAGGTCCTGAGCGAAGCTTTAACGGAATGTTGAAGGGTATATCAATTTTAAAAGAACTGGAAGAGCAACTTGATGTTACATACCTTTCAACGCAGTATCACTTCAAAGTTAATAATATGCTTCAAAACGGTTTAGCAATACTTGAATCCGCATACAACCGCAAGGAAAGTGTTGGTGCGCATTATATAATTGACGACGAGGTAAAATAATATGGAATTTGATAAGATTATATTAATGTCTTTTGAAGAAGATATGCCCAACGGCGATATAACAACAATAGCTACTGTTGACGCTAATGCGTTGGCAGAAGGCGACTTCAGAGCTAAAGACGATGGTGTTGTATGCGGCATCGAAATTGCAAGGCGAAGCTTTGAGCTTAGCGGCGGCGGCGTTGAATACACACCTTATGTTGCTGACGGTGACTTTGTGAAAAAGGGAGACATCATTGCTCACGTTAAGGGAAATGCACGTAGCATCCTTATGGGCGAAAGAACCGCTCTTAACCTTATGCAACGCGCAAGCGGTATAGCAACTGCTACAAAAAAAGCAGTTACTGCAGTAGAAGCTTACTCTACTCGTATTACCGATACAAGAAAGACGATGCCCGGACTGAGATTACTTGATAAATACGCTGTTAGAATAGGCGGAGCTGTTAATCATCGGTTTGGTTTATCGGATGGTATACTGATTAAGGACAACCACATCGCCGCATCAGGAAGTATTACCAATGCGGTTAAAAAAGCAAAAGCTTACGCACCCCACACCTTAAAAATTGAGGTTGAAACAGAGAATCTTGAACAAGTTGCTGAAGCACTTGAAGCAGGCGCCGATATTATTATGCTTGATAATATGAACTGCGAACAGATGAAAAAAGCTGTTGACTTCATAGCGGGCCGTGCGGTTACCGAAGCCAGCGGTAATATGGGTGAACGTGATTTAGCAGAGGTTGCAAAGACCGGCGTTGATCTTATCTCTATTGGTGCCCTTACTCATTCGGTAAAGGCTCTGGATATCAGTTTAAAATTCAAATTAATCTAATTTCGGAGGCAACATAATGGCCGAAAAAGATATGCAAGAGCTTAATATGGATTTCCTGCTCAAGTTGTTCGGCACACTTGATACAAATCTTGAAATACTTGAGAATGCCTTTTCTGTAAGCATTATCAACCGCGGTGACAGTATAAAGATAAGCGGTGATAAAGAAAGTTCTGTTTCGATGGCAACAAAAGCGATCGAGCAGTTAGAAAAACTTTCAAAGCTCAACGAAACCATTGACGAGAATAGCTTGAATTATGTTATTTCTATGGTAAAGGAACAGCGTGAAGAGGAGCTCTCAGCCATATATAGTAGTTGTATCTGCCTTACCAATAAGGGGAAGCCCATAAAGGCAAAGACAGTTGGTCAACAACGCTATGTTGACGCTATAAAAAACAATACAATAGTTTTCGGAGTTGGGCCTGCGGGCACAGGCAAAACCTTTTTAGCAGTAGCTATGGCCGTATCCGCATTAAAAGCAAAAGAGATTTCACGTATTGTGCTTACACGTCCTGCAGTTGAAGCCGGAGAAAAGCTTGGCTTTTTACCCGGAGATTTGCAAAGCAAAATTGATCCTTATTTGAGACCTCTGTATGATGCTTTAGGAGAAATGCTTGGTGGTGAAAGTTTCTCACGCTTTTTAGAAAAAGGGATCATAGAGATAGCTCCCTTGGCGTATATGCGCGGAAGAACTCTTGATGACGCTTTTATAATACTGGATGAAGCTCAAAACACAACGCCCGAACAAATGAAAATGTTTTTGACAAGACTGGGTAATAATTCCAAGGCCATAGTTACGGGCGATGTTACACAGATAGATCTGCCATTTATCAAAAAAAGCGGTTTAGTTGAAGCTATTGATATACTAAATGATATATCAGGAATCTCAATATTTAAATTTTCACACAAAGATGTACAGGAGAACTGGCGATTAGTATTAAGGACTGTGACTGCGCCAATATTGATGATACGGTTTATCAGTTGATCGCAGATGGTCTGGTTGAAGTTTAAAAATATATAGGAAGGAGAGTTTTTTTCATGGGAAGAAGTGGACGTTACAGTTATGATACAAGTGGTATGTACAATCGAAACAATAATTATCTTAATGTAGAAATCGAAAGATATATTGAGCAGTATTGGGGTACCTCAATTGGCACCAGTGTCAGAAATATGTATGAGAATGGAACAGATTACGAAAAAATCTGCGACATGATTGGATGGGATTATGATGATTTTTGTAATGACTAAGTCACTAATTGGATTCTGTAATTGTATGTGAGGTAAAGTTTATGTATAATGATAGTATAGCAAGTGGTGATAAGAGAGGTGGTAATATGCCATCAGTTGATGATTACAAAAAAGTAGAAAAAATCAATGGTGTTGTCTATAATATGTCT
>SVRF01000064.1 GCA_015064945.1 Oscillospiraceae bacterium
TCACACCACCCCATTGCTCACTTCGTTCGCAACGGGGACCCCGCGAGACGAACCGAGGCGAGAAAACACCCCATTGCTCACTTCGTTCGCAACGGGGACCCCGAGAACTGTACATAGGTACTGTGAGCCGAGGTTCGTTTTGAACGAAAAAAATACAATATAATGCAGAAAAGTCAGGGACGCGTCCCTGACTTTTCATCTTTGTGTGTAATTATATTTTTCTTTTTTCGTGGTCTGTGCCTTTGTCAGCGGTCTGAAGGAGCAATTCTGCTCCTTCTTTTTATGTTCTTCTTTTTATGCCTCACAGCTTGTCCGCTATTCTACTATTATAAAATGTATGCCGCCGTGAGCTTTAATTTCGGCCTTCAAAGCTTCCGTATCCGCAACGCGGGCAGAGATAACCACTATGCCCATATTGCCCGCCGTGGAGCTTTTTGGCGCTGTTACCTCTACATAAGCGTCAGCAGGTAACAAGGTTTTTATATGCTCGGTTATACTTTCAAGCAAATCAAGCTTATTGACCTCTATATAAATACGCATTGTTTTTTTCTTCAAATGCTCTATACGTGTAAGCACCGCTGCTGTAAACACGCAGGCAAGCATTGCCAAAAGTGCACCGCTGTAAAATCCTATACCTAAAGCGATGCCTATAATAGCGGTGGTCCACATAATTGCGGCGGTGGTAAGCCCCGTTATCATCTTATCGTTCTTTACCACTATCATCCCCGCGCCCAAAAAGCCAATGCCGGAAACCACCTGTGCGGCTATTCTGAAAGGGTCACCGCCATAACCCAACAGCTCGGTGCTGTAAACGCCTACAAGGGCGGTCATCGTACCGCCGAGGCAAACAAGGATATGGGTGCGCAGACCTGCCTGACTGCCGTGTCTGCCCCTTTCAATGCCTATAATGCCGCCGAAAATTACGGCAAGCACTATTCTTAGGGCAACGGTAAGCATATTTAAATCTTTTTCAAAACCTATAAGGCTGTCAAAAAATTCCTTCATAGAGGATACCTCCGTTAACAGTATATGCTAAGCGGTACAGAAATGGGCTGTCCTACACAAAAGTGCAGGGCGGCCCATTTGTAATGTTTTGCAATAAATTAGTCGTCTATGCTTGCATCGGTAGCAGATTCATATATAGCAAGCACCTTTTGGTCCGGCGCTTTTGTTGCAAGAGATACAAGCACGGTTGCAATAAAGCCTGCGATAAAGCCGGGGAGCAATTCGTAAACGCCCGTAGAAGAGGTAAGAGTAACAAGCCAAACTATATCCACAACAGCACCTGCTATGATACCTGCGCAAGCACCTGCATAGTTCATTCTGCGCCAGAAGAGAGAAAGGATCACAACAGGGCCGAAGGCTGCGCCGAAAAGACCCCAAGCGTTGGAAACCAAGTTCATTATACTGGTTGCCCAGCTTGCTTCACCGGTTTCACCCAATGCGGCGATTACAAAGGCAATAACTGCAACTATAACAACCACAATTCTGCCGACCCACAACAGCTCACCGTCGGAAGCCTTATCTTTACGTATCATAGGTTTGTAAAGATCGCTTGTAAATGCGGAGGAAGCAACGAGAAGCTGAGAGTCCGCAGTGGACATTGCAGCCGCAACTATTGCCGCCAAAAGCAAGCCTGCTATAAAGCCGGGGAATATTTCCTGAACAACGGTGATAAAGATACTTTCCTGACTGCCCGTGGACAATAAAGAGCCTGCCAAGGAAATACCGTTGGGCATAATATAAGTTCTGCCGAGTACTGCTATTGCGATAGCCGCACCGAGGGAAAGAACGACCCAAGTGATAGCCACGGTTGCGGACTTCTTAACCATAGAGGGCTTCTCTATACCCATAAACCTTACAATGATGTGAGGCATACCGAAGTAACCGAGACCCCAGGCAAGACCAGTTACGATCTCCTGCCAAGAAGCGGCAAAGGGGTTGGAGCCGAAAGCTTTAATAGCCTCGCCTGCCTCGTTCAAACCGAAGCTGCCGTTATATACGGAGTTAAAGTCGCCGAAAGACATAACGATAGGCACTGCAAGTATAGCTACAAGCATAAGCAGACCCTGGAAAAAGTCCGTCCAGCAAACAGCCTTATAGCCGCCGAGGAAGGTGTATATAAGTATAAGCACCGCAAATATACCCATTGCTGCCAAAGGTTTGTCTGCCAAAGCAGGAATAACTGCGCACATAACGCCTTTGCCTGCAACGAAAGCAGATGCAACGTAAACGGTAAAGCTTATTAAAAAGATTACCGCACAAACTATCTTAAGTAAGGGCTTTTGAGAAGCAAAGCGGTTTGTAAGATACTGAGGAAGTGTTATAGCGTCACCGGAAGCACGGGAGAAGCGACGCAAACGCTTTGCCACAAGTATCCAGTTAGCGGCGGTACCGAGACCGAGACCGATACCTATCCAAACCTGACCCATACCCAATGCCAAAATAGCACCGGGGAAGCCCATAAGCAACCAGCCCGACATATCTGATGCCTGAGCGCTCATAGCTGTTACCCAAGGACCCATGGAACGGCCGCCGAGGAAGTATTCTTTTTCACCACCGCTTTTGGAGCGGAAGAAAAAGAACAGACCGATTGCAAGAATTAATGCAAAATAAGCAATAAAAGCAACTAACATTAACAATTCTCCTTTAATTATTTAGTGCTGTAAAGATGTATTATTATAGCACATAAAATGTATAAATGCAACAGTTTTTGTTATTTTTATACAATTTGTATAAAGAACGGTTATTTATCATTACTTTTAAACACATCAGCCACTTCACTTATTGTAACAAATGCCTTAGGGTCGATATTGTATATTATGCTTTTCATTTTAGAAATTTGAAAACGGTTTACCACAAAGTAAACAATTGTTTTTTCTGCATTGGAATATCCGCCAAGGGCATTTATTTTAGTGGTGCCGCATTCAAAGGCTTCCATAAGAGACGCACTTATCTCATCGGGCTTGCTTGTAATTATCATAACCTCCTTGGAACGGTCGAAGCCTTCCACCACAAAGTCCACGGTTTTAAGACCGGCGGCGTATGTAACAATGGAGTACAACGGCAAAATCCAGCTGTTGATAATAATGCCGCATACGATATACAGAAGTACGTTATATACCATTACAAAGGTACCGACGGTTACGCCCAATCTTTTTGCAAAGATAACTGCCATAACCTCTATGCCGTCTATTGCGCCGCCGTAGCGTATGGTAAGACCGCTGCCCACGCCCGAGATTATACCGCCGAACAATGCGCAAAGCAACAAGTCCTTCCCTGCAAGGGGAGAAGCTATACTGACATCTATGGGCAGTATATCCGTTATAAGCCAAGAGCCTATGGAATAAACGACCACCGTAAATATGGAATAAACGGTAAAAGCCGCACCTTGCTTTTTAAGGCCGAAGAGAAACAGTGGCACATTTAAAACAACAAGGAATAGGGATAGGGACAAATACTCCGGCGTTATTTGGGAAAGCAAAATTGAAGTGCCGGAAATACCGCTGTCGTACAGCCTTACGGGCGCTAAGAACACCGTTACACCAAAGGCGTTTACACAGCCGGCTATAAACAGCATGACGAAATTCTGCCACCTTAAATTATTTAAATCTTTTAGCATACGCTTAACATCCAACGCCCTGTCCTCCAAAGATTTTATTTACATATTAATTATAGCACATAAAATAAGGCATTGTAAATAGCCTTATGTTCCAAAATAATAATATATTAAAGCCCCTGTTTTTAACACTTTTGTAAGCAAAAACAGGGGCTTATTATTTGAAAATTATTTTGAGCAAGTCTTATTAACACGCTCGGTCATAGTAAACATCAACAGCGCAAACAGCACCAAATAGTAAGGATACAGCCACATTGTTGAATACTGAGCGATTATACCGAACAGCGGCGGTGCGGCAACACTGCCGCAATATGCGCTTGCCATTTGGATGCCAACAACAGCGTGGCTGTTTTCTTTGCCGAAATTGGCGGGAGTTGCGTGTATTATTGCAGGATAAACAGGTGCGGCTCCCAAGCCTATTACCGTAAGGCCAACAAGTGTAAACAAAGTGTTTTCCACAGGCAACAGCACCAAAGCAAGGCCCGATGCCATTACAGCCGTGCCCAGGCGTATCATATTTTTGTCACCCACACGGTCGGCAAAAAAACCGCTTATAAAACGGCCTGCGGTTATGCCCAAGTAAAATAGAGATGCAAAGCTTGCGGCTGTATCCACCGCAACGCCTTTATGGGTTACAAGATAACTGCTTGCCCACAGACCTGCGGTGGTTTCTGCACCGCAATAAGCAAAAAAGGCAAACAAAATTGATTTTACGCCTTTAATTTTAAGTGCATCTTTTATGCCTATGGGGGCTTCTTCTGCCGCATTGTCCTCTCCTCTACTGCTTTTCCAGAGAGGCAAAGACAACAGCAGAACTAATGCAATTATTGCTTGTATACACGCAACTGTCCCGTAGCCGTATCTCCAGCCATTGCCAACGGATATGGCGTAGCCCATTATATATGGCCCTACCGTCGCGCCCACGCCCCAAAAGCAATGCAGCCAGCTCATATGCCGTGAGGAATAGTGTAGTGCCACATAATTGTTAAGAGCGGCATCTACCGCACCTGCGCCCAGACCGTAGGGTACGGCAAGAATGCAAAGCCACACAAATGAAGTTGAGAAGGAAAAGCCAAAAAGTGCCGCTGCAGTCAGAGCTACGCTGATAAGAGTTACCCTGCCCGCGCCAAGCTTTAAGGTAAGCTTATCGGAAAGCAAGCTTGATACGATGGTCCCCAAGGCAATGATCGTTGAAACGATACCTGCGTAAGAAAGAGGCGCATTAAGTTCTGTAACCATTTTTGGCCATGCAGAGCCAAGGAGTGAGTCGGGCAGACCCAAGCCGATAAACGCCAGATATATGACCGCTATAAGTAAAGAATACATATCGGTATATTAAACATCTACGCCGAGAAGCTTTTTGGCAAGGATACCGACACCGAAAGATATTACCGCCACACCGATGCTGATACACGCCATCTCTAAAAATCTCGAAGTAAAGGGACGGTCCTGAGCAACGGAGGTATAATATGTAAATGCCGCAATTATAGCTACTATAATAAGAAGCATACAAACAAGGGCAGGTATATATTGGTCGCTGTTAAACAGCAAATAGGGCAAAATAAGCAGTACAACGGTTATGAGATACGCTATACCCGTATAGGAGCAGGACTTAAATGCATCGTCCCTGCCCTCGCTTTTAGCAGAAAGAAACTCGCTGGATGCCATAGAAAAGGTGGCAGATATACCCACTATCAAACCGGAAAGCGCCACAAGGCCCGTGTTTTGTAAAGCGAAGGTAAAGCCTGCCAAACTGCCTGCCAGCTCTACCAAAGCATCGTTAAGACCAAGCACCATACTGCCCACGTACTTAAGGCGCTCTTCATCAAGCATTGCAAGAAGCGACTGCTCGTGCTCCTCCTCCTGTTCCTTAATATGCTGACTTTCGGGCACTTCCTCCAAAAGGGCGGTATATTCCTCCTGTGCCGCTTCTTCTCCGCGCTCCATAAGCTTAACCGCAAAGGTAAAGCCGAGGATACGGGCAATAAGTGTATACTTAAGCACCTTTGCCTTTTGGGGCTTCATTTCTGTACCCGTATACTTCTTCCATATATCGTAATGTGCCTTTTCTTCTGCCGCAAGACGCAAAAGGGTAGCTTTGTTTTCCTTGCCCTTGGCAAAGGCGGCTATTTTTTTGTAAATTACACTTTCGGTAAGCTCGTTCTGTTGCATTTTTTTAATTATAGCCATAGCTTTTGCTGAAATATTGTTTTGCATTGCAACTGCACCTCCTTATTTGACTTAATTATACAACAAGCGTTGTGCAGTTGCAATGCTTTTTTTAAATTTAAAGGTATGCTCTTAATTGCTCTGCCAAATTAGCTTCTGAGTCGATAAGGCGTTTGGCGATGTTTTTGGAGGACTCGTCCGCCGCCTTATATTGGTTTAGATAGCGGCTTAGGGATTTTACGCCCATATTGCAACCGTCGGTAATAAGATCAGACACGGTGGCATCGCTTTTTTCCATAGCAAGCTTGGCGTTGGTTTTGATATACGACATACCCTTTGCGATAGGGTTTGGGTTTTTGCCGTCATCGTGGTATCTATCCAGAAGCCCTTGCAATTCACGGTCAATGTTTATATGCTCGTCTTTGCAATGGACGAGCTGTTGCTTTAGTTCGGAAGATTTTACATAATCCAACACGTCATCAATGGAGCTTACGCCCATTTTTACGCCTGCATCACATTCACGCAGCAGTTTTACGGTATCCTGTTCTATCATAACATCGTTGTCTCCTTTTTTGGGATATAAAAAGTATGCCCGTTAACGCTTTTTTTATGTTTAAGGTATAAAAAACTTGGCAAAAGTACTTGACAAAGAGAACTTGTTGTGATAAAATGCGAAACAATTGATAAACGCAGTGATGCGGAATAGTACGCAGGTGTTTTCGCCTTAAGAGAGATGCCGTTTGGTGCGAGGCATTGGGAAGAGCTTGCTGAACTCACCGCGGAGCGGCTGTTGTGAACCTTTTTTGGGGCTAA